>CAZJKO010000028.1:0-13352 GCA_964546995.1 uncultured Muribaculaceae bacterium
CTTTTTCAATATAGTATTCTCTTAATTCTTTTTCTACTTCTTCTATAGTTAAATTGCCTTCTACATTTTCTTCTAATAGTTTTTCTAAATATTCAGAAGGTTTTAAATTATCTACTTCTTGAAGCCCGATAGCCATATCCCATTGTATTTTTTTTACATAGTTACTAGATTTATATTCTTCTTTATATTCATTAACACTTGAATCTAATTCTTTCTCACTCATAATTTAGACCTCCTAACTATATATAATTATATCATAAATCAAATTAAAATAATTACTATATTGATTATTAAATCAATTTTGTAACCTCATAATAATAATTATTATATGATACATATTCTATTTTATTAATATCAATTCCTAATAACAAATATATGTTCAAAATTATTATATCTTCTATAAAATAAACATAATTAAAAATCTCATTTTCATCAAGTTTTAATCCACTACTATCATAATGGACATAATACGTTCTTGCATCTTTTATTTTTTTGATATATTATCTATACTTGTAGGCGAAAAATTAAACACACTATTAATATTTACAATTAGGGATTTTACCCTATCAATAAAATCAGCACCATTCTTTGACTTTTTACCATTTTTTGCTATCGTTAAAGCTAACGCATTAGTGTTATCAAATTCTCTTGAATAATTTTCAAGCATAGTTAAACTATTTACAAATCTAGTCAAATTTGGAACATTATATTTTACGACACTATAGTACAATTCTAATAAAGGAACTAAACGTTCATATAAATCTTCAAATTTTTCTACTATTGATATAAAGTTACTTATATCTTCAATTTTAAATCCATTTCTATGATTTAAATGATCAATTAATTCTTCGCTTTCTATTTTTATATTTCTATCTGTTATGCAATCAATTAATTCATATGTTTCCGAATCATTATTAATATTATGTGATATGATATTAATATTTCTTTTACCTAATAACATTAATAGATTTTTAATCAAATATACATATTGTAAAGCACTATCAATATTTTGTTCATTTTCAAATACATATGTAAAATGCATTATACCATTTATTTCAATTTTATTTTCTCTTTCAGCAAGAGATGGTAAAATATCAATAATAATAGTTTTATCATTCATTTTATATTCTTTATAAATCGGTGTAATAGCTATTGAATTTTTTAATATTTCATTTTTGTATACTTTTTTATTTGTAAACCACGATATATCTTTATATTCTATACTAATATTACTTATAAATTTTTCATCATAGTTTGTTAAATCATAACCTAATAATACCCTATCAATCCAAAATATAGCACAAGCATTTATTATTGGATTATATCCTGTTGATGAATGCCCAGAATACATACAATTCAAAAGTGTAATTTTTTTTTATTTTCTACAAAAGTTGCTGAAATAGATTTAATGTTATTACATGTACTACGCCATTCTTCAATATCATTAGTCATATTTATATTCAAAAATAATTTTTGATTTTTAATATAAAATGTCCCATAAAAATCTTTATCATTTATTTTTAGTAATATACTTTTATTTTCTAAGTCTCTATAATTTCTTATTTCATTTTTCATAAAACTCACATCCCATTCTAAATATAATTTATAAAATTTTATATGTTGTTTAATTAAAATAAAAATTATCTATTTTTGATTTATCAGTAATTTTTTTTAAGCATTCAATATCATTTTTATGTCTACAATATAATCTATAAATACAATTGAATATTTCATATAATCTACAATAAATTAAATTTTCCTTGTCGTTATTATCATAACAATATTCATCAAAATCATTATCAATTTTTGTAGAATACTCGACATACCACTTTTTATTGGTAATTTCATTTATTTTTCTATTTATATCAAAAAAATTACCATGAACAATTAAAGACCTATAGTTATATAATTCACTAAGCTCATTTACAGGAACTCTATAATTAAATTCTTTACAGCATCTTCTTACTTTTAAATTAAATTGACTTTCTATTTTGCTGTTATTATCATTTAGTTTTTTTATGAGAAAGAATTCTATACAAGTAATAAAATCTACTATATATTTTCTCTCCCTCATATATCTATTATTTTCAAATACATTAATAATGAAAAATAAATTTTGAATATCTGAATTATTTATTACAAATGTGTCAACTATGAATATATTTTTAAAAACTTTTTCTAATTCAATTTTATAATCAGCTGGTTGATAAAATCCAATATTTGTAAGTTCAAAAATATCATCCAAAATATTAATTCCCTGAAATTTTCTTAGATCAAAATTTATAATATTAAATAAATTTATATACTGTTTAATAAAATGTATCCGATAATCCATATCTTCTATATCATCTTTTTTGCAATTATAGTATCTAACTATACAATTATCAATTTTTTTCCAATCTTTAATATCGATAATTATAATATTTTCCATATTATAAAAACTTAAATATGCACAAAATGATTTTCCATCATTTTTTTGTATTGCATGATTAATAGAAATTTTATTATTATTATTTATATAATTAAAGTACATTTCTTGTATGTAATAAACATCATCTAAAAATGCAATATATTTATCATCAATATTTAACCTATTACAATCTAGTATATAGTTTAAACTAGGGAAAATTGAAACTATTGAAAATAATTTTTTATAAATTTTTTCCTTAACATATTCTTTTTCGAAGTCATTGAGATTTTTTAAATAAATTGGAAATGTTTTTGATATCTTAATTTCATAATCTAATTTATATAAACATCTAGTATAAAATATATTATTTTGCATATGATCATAAAAAATTCTCTGAGCTTCTATTTCTCTTTCTATTTTATACATATTATCACTTCCACATATAAAATATTATATCATTAAAATCTAACATAAATATAAAAATAGCATTTATCACTTAAATAAATACTATTTTAACCTTATTTATTATCTTTTTAAATAATCACACTATTTGAATTAATTGTTTAAATACAGCCGTCTAAATACCCAATTAAATCTAACAATGGTAATTAAACCTTTCACCACCCGCATTGATGTGATTCGATAAAATCAAAACATCTTTTCCATTACCAAAGGTATTGACCATTGTATTAACACGTTCATCTCTAGTAAGCGTTCTATCATCATTTCTCGTGAGTACTGCAGGAATTCCTAAATCTCTTAGTCGTTGGTACATATACTGTGCTGCTCTTAAATTAAAATCTTTTTCACGTAGATTTCCTGATACTGCACCCGGATCACTTCCACCATGACCAGCATCGACGACGACACCTTTTATGGTTGGGTTATTGTTCATGTTATCACTCCTCATATTATTTATATTCCAAAATGATAAATGCGTTATTGAATCTAGGGAAAAAGTTGAACAATAGTTCTAATATTGATAAAAAACTTTTTAGGAATTTTCTTTAGGTTTGGTTTCTAAGACAAAAAAATCTAATAAAACTATTAGATTCATGTATACAAATCGCTGGTAGCGAATTTATTTAATTGGCACGTGGTAAGAAGGGCTTCCCAAATTTTTGTTTTTACTACCCTTTCATTATACTAATTGACTGCATTTAGTTTTGAAACTAACTTTTTAGTCTCAATGAATTTTAGTTCTTTGGTATTTATCACACCCATAGAACCTATACATCCTTGTTAGAATGTTCCTTTTTTGAATTGTTTTCGATTTTAAAGAATCTTCCATTCCTAATAGGGCATCTGCTAATAAAAGAGAGCCACTTTCTTCAATGACATCAAATGCATCTATTTCTCCATATGGACCTTCTCCTATTTTTCTTCCTAAATTTGCGACATAACTATATGTCTCTGTCATGTACATTTGAAGTATATAGTCTTCTTCTAAACACTGGCAAATTGTTGGAAATTCTTCAGCAAAACTCAGAAGTTCATCCCCAACAAATTCTTTTACTGCCATGCCATCTTTTCCTAAATATTTTAATCCATTCACTTTTAGTTGCCCATTTTGACTACTCATATAAATAGTATACTTATTAAATAACATTTCTTGCACTATAAAACACCTCAGATATATCAAAACTCCAATAATTTGGAGTATCATTCACATGGCAGGGGATGAGAGAATCGAACTCCCATCAAAGGTTTTGGAGACCTCTATTCTACCATTAAACTAATCCCCTATTTTTCGTTTCATTGATATTATATCATATGAAATTTAAATATACAATAACACAATCTTATTTTTTGCATAATTTATATTAGGTGATTTTATGGTCGTACAACATTCTAGTAAAGATGTGGATTTACTTGCTCGTCTTATGAGATCAGAAGCAGTTGGAGAAGGCGAATACGGAATGCTTATGGTAGGTAATGTTGCCGTGAATCGTGTTCTTGCTAACTGCCTTGATTTTCGAAACATTAATACTGTTAGTGAAATGGTCTACCAGAGTCCAGGAGGTTTTGAAGGCGTGAATAGTCCTATATTTTTTAGTTCTGCAACTACACGTGAAAAAGAACTTGCGAGTCGTGTGCTAAAGGGAGAATACTATTATCCTGCTACCAATGCACTTTGGTTTTATGCGCCAGGTCGGAATGCTACTTGTGTCGGGCTTTGGTACAATCAGCGTTTGTCTGGTCGCTTCAAAAATCATTGTTTTTACCAACCCAATCCAGGGATTTGTGAACAATTACATTAAAAGCCTCTACCTTTGTAGAAGCTTTTTCTTTTTGTTAGGATGATGCTTTGGTTAATTTTACTTTGGCTGTCCTTTCTTTACCATCTCTTACATAAGTAATTTCGATGGTATCTCCCGCACTATATTTATAAAGTTCATATCGTAAATAGGCAATATTTTTAACGACTTCTTGATTAATTTTTGTAATGACGTCACCTTTTTGTAATTTGGCAGACGCTGCCGCTGTATTCTCTTGTACTTCCACAACGACAACTCCTGATGTAACGGATTGATCTAACATAATTCCTTGTTGATATAAGGCGTAGTTATTGTTACTAATATCTAACATACTGATTCCAATAAGGGGCCGTTCAATCGTTTTTCCTTGTTCTAAGGTATCGATGTGACTCATCGCATATTCAATGGGAATTGCAAAACCCATTCCTTCGATTTCTTCTTGAACTAATTTTAATGAGATGATCCCAATGACTTCGCCATTGGAGTTGACAAGGGGACCGCCACTATTTCCAGGATTGACTGCAGCATCTGTCTGTAATACTTTCATTACCCAATCGTTACTATTGCTTCCTGAAACACTGACTGATACCATACGATCTTTTCCCGATAGTCTTCCTCCTGAAACACTTCCACGGTATTCGTATCCAAGAGGCGTTCCCACTGTAAATACTGTATCACCTAATCTCGCCTCTTCACTCGTTCCAATTTCTGCTACTGCTAAAACTTTTTCTTTCGGAATTTTTACAACAGCTAAGTCTAAATAGGTATCTCCACCCAATACTTCGCCATCAATTTGTTCATCGTTCGATAGAATCACAACAATTTTTTGTCCTCCTGCTACAACATGTTGATTGGTCATGATATAACCGTATTTATCATCAATTTTATAAACAAAACCCGTTCCTGTCGATGCCAATTGATTGTTCTGATAATTTTGAATCATTACGACAGCATCGTATATTTTAGCTACGGCTTCACTAATTCCCTTTTCATCAATGGTGACTTTATTCGTACATTTACTATAGCACACACCGTTTCCTGTACTACTTGTCTGTTTCACAAATGGCATATCAATTAAGCAGTACGTAAACAATCCTCCAATTAGAAATGCAATAGCAATCGTTACTATATTTACCACTCTAGTTCTCATTTTCTACTTCCTTTCTTATCGTTCTTAGTTCCTTCCAGTTAGGTGGAAAGCCCATACGATCTAATACTTTTCCTAGTGGGATCGTTTTTATGTTGTAATCTAAATTATTTAAGGCATGTTCGATTTCTAAAAACATATTATTAAATTCATTATGTTTTAATAGTTGTTTCATGATAATAATGACCGAAAATAAATCGTTTTTTCCATAGTTGTATTCACCATCCGTTTTTTCAATTCCTAACAATTTATGATACAAGGTGTCATCGATCGCTCGTTGGGTCTTATTTTCAAATAGAATATCTTCATGAGCACACAAATTACGATAGTTTGCTAAAATAGGTAGATAGTTTATAAAATCTTCTACTTCTAAATGATAAAGATCTGCGATGGCGATTTGATCTTCCTTTTTTAAAATCGAGTACATTTCACTAACAATACCAAACGATAGCACTTTTACTAATACCCAAAGAGGAATGTAACCATAGTTATTTAAGTAATGGAGTGTCGCAGTATGTTGACCACCATTAATTCGTACTTGGCGTTTCATTTTTTTGATTAAATCCCCTACTTGACGTTGCCGATCTTTGTTTGCTGTAAAATTCTTAGGTTTTAAGTAATCACTCTCTTTATAACCATACTTTTTTGAAAGTTGATACGAAATAATCGATTTAATATTATTTTCGATGATCAATAAATTTTTAAATATAATATTGCGAAATTCGCGATCAAATAAGAATAAACTATAGAGTTCTTCAAACGTGGT
Source organism: uncultured Muribaculaceae bacterium (assembly GCA_964546995.1). GTDB lineage: Bacteria > Bacillota_I > Bacilli_A > RF39 > UBA660 > CAZJKO01. The sequence goes on from CAZJKO010000028.1 coordinate 6,582, forward strand.
ACCTTCTATATACTTCTTATCGGTTGGTGACTTCATAAATAAATGGCGATATCCATTTAAAAAGAAATAATTTTCTCTTAATAATACTTCTTTGGCATACGCTTCATCGTTGATCGTTAAACCTTTATATCGAAAGATTTCGATCTGTTCATCGAGGTTTTTAAATTGCTTTTCACTCATTTATTATCACCTAGTATAGATTATATCATACAAATTATGGAAAAAGTATGAATTTTTTATGAAAAAATGTGTATCTTTTGTCGATGTTTTTCTTTTTTTTGTCTTTTTCAAAAATTTAAGTATTTTTTTAAACATTTTATCAATACTACTAGTGATTGGTAGGTGGATATTATGTTCTATAAACATGTTATTTTAAACGTAAAGGGAGAAGAAGTTCTTTATCTTTATCTTTCTAATTCTTATGAATTTGGACAGGATTTGAAGAGTAAACATCATAACGGTGATGTAGCAAACCGGGTGGAAAACTACATTAAGAATCGTAAAATTAAATTTCATGGAAATAAAATATACTTGGTTGTCGATGGTATTATTATTGGTACGGTATCGAGAAATCAAGATGAAAGTCATTATCAAAGTATCATAGAGAATGATATAAAGGAACAAGAAATTCCTGTTTTGGGGTTAGAAGAACAAAAACACTTAGGAGAAAGAAAACAACCGAAAGAGATTTCTATCGTGTTAGAAAAACCGGATGGATCGTTAGAACCTATGACAATGGAACACTATTTACTCTGTGTTTTAGCGGGAGAGACACTTCCTACTTTCCATATGGAAACATTGAAAGCACAAGCTGTCATCTGTCGTACTTACGCTTTGAAGAAGATGCTTGAAAATAAGAAAGTAAAAAGTATGAATTCCAATCAAATTTATCGAAATCTTTCCTACTATAAACTTATTTGGTTAGAACATTTTGACGAATATGTTTCAAAATTGACCAGAGCGATTTACGAGACAAAGGGACAATATCTATCCTACCGGGGACGTTATATCGATGCTTATTTTCATCTTGTCGGTAATGGTAAAACAGATGATGCATCGTGTATTGGTAAAGAAAATAAACCATATCTTCAAAGTGTTCCTAGTGGATGGGATTTTGAATCACCTAGTTATTTAAAAACGACAACGAAAAGTCTCGATGAACTTTCTAAACTCCTTCACATTTCCAGAGATGGGGTTTCCCGCATTCAAATTCTATCTTTTAGTAGAGGACATCGTGTTGATAAAGTGTTAGTGGGGAATGAAATATTTAGTGGTTATCAATTTGCTTCTTTATTGGGGCTTCCTTCACAAGATTTTACTTATTTTTACGATCGAGACCAAATTGTATTTACGACGAGAGGATTTGGGCACGGTATCGGAATGAGTCAGTATGGCGCAAATGGAATGGCAAAGAATGGTTTATCATACCGCGATATTTTGTCCTACTACTATCGTGGTACTACCCTTTATGAACTTATTTAAAGAACCGTTTGGTTCTTTTTATATTTCACTCAATTTTATAAAATAAGTTTCTACGCCCTTTGTAATTGCTTTTGCTATTTTTGTTTGATAATCTTTGGTCAATAGTAATCTTCTTTCTTTCGGATTCGATAAAAAACCACATTCGATTAACACGCCTGGTGTTTTAATATTTTTATATAAATAAAGATCCGTCGTTTTCAGATTTCTCGGGCTTTTTAGTTCATTTTGAAATTCGTCCATAATCGACTGCCCTAATAATTGATTCTTTTCATTGCTTGGATAATAGAGTACTTCTGCTCCACCATAATTTGGATCCATATACCAGTTAATGTGAATCGACAAATAAAGATCACTTTTTCCTTTTTCAATTCTTTGAATGCGGCGATAGAGATCTCCTCTTTTTTTCTTGGCATCCCACTCACTCGATAAATCTTCATCTTTTTCCCTGATTTGATAGACGATAGCACCTTTTTCTAAAAGGGCTTCTTCTAAAACTTTGCTAATTTCCAAATTGATTTCTTTTTCTTTGATATCTTGATACATTGTACCAGGATCTCTTCCTCCATGACCTGCATCAATATAGATAATCTTTCCTAATAGAGGAAGTTCTTTGGTTATGGCATATTGATCTAATTTTTGAAAACCAATTAAGAAAACAAAAAACATGATAAAAATGAGCGTTATATATTTCCATTTTGTCATAAAAAAATCACCTATTTTACTATATGAAAATAAGTGGTTTTTTACTTCATCTTACTAAAATTTTAATAATCGACGATACGTTTTTGATCTCTAAATGTTAGTGCCTCGTCTAAATCGGTCGTCTGAAACTCATATTCAAAATGGTTACCATCTTCCAAGATCATACGTTCAGGATGATTTTTATATTTAAAGTGAAGTCCTTCTTGCCATACTTGATCTCCTTCATGATAAGTGATAATCAAAACTGAATTTAAGTCTCCTTGTGTCATTTTTATGCGATCACATGTTTCTGATCCAAGTGTTCCTACCGTGAAAAAATACACATAACTTTGATCAAAGTCGATAATATAGTACATATCGTATTCTGCATTGCCTTTTCTTCTATATGCATATACTCCACTGTTTCCGTTTCTTACCGTTTTAGTCGTATTTGTCGAGTAACTAACGGATGTTTCTTTGTCTTGGTTGGTATCACTTTCGGTTGGCTTTTCTGGTTCTTTTGCTTGTTCTTCTGGCTCTTTCGCTGGTTCTTGTTTGTTTTCCACGGATACTTTATTGTTATAACAATGAATATTTAGTTCGATGGTTTTACTTTCGGTTACCTCTATTTTTATCGATCCCGTTATACTGTTATTTTCGGTATTTTCGAAACGAATGGTATGTTCTCCTTGGGGTAATGTTACTTCGTATTCGCCATCTTTTCCATGGGCTAAAGTATCTTTATAATTATCGTCTACATAGAGCTTTACATCGTAAGTACTGAAAATCCAATTTTCGTCAAAATCGATCTTTAGAGTCATTTTGTATTCTGGTTCTGTTATCGTCATTTGTACATGACTATTTCCTAAATATTCGATCTCTATTTTGTTATTTTTATCATTTTTAGCTGTAAAACGGTTGTCTTGTTTGTCTTCTTCGTAAGTAAACCCTTTTTCTCGACATGATGAAACATATTCTATAAAATCTTGTTGTGTCATTTTGCCAACAATTACTTGATATCTTTTGTCTGTATCTTCGATGATTTCACCTGTTTTCGAAGATGGAACAGGAAGTAGTGATGCTAAAGGACTTTCGGACCAATGTAGTTCACCCAACTTTTTTTGAACACTTAGTTCGATTTGCATTTCTTTATTATACTCATTATAAGATAGTTCTAATTTGTATCCTTTTTTCATAAAAGCTGTATAACGATACTCTTCTTTATTACTATCTATATCAAATCCTTTTTGTTTACATGATTCGATGTATTGATAAAACTGTTTACTCGAAATGCCATGCACATACAAATTGAGGTTTTGATCAGAATTGTTATATATTTTTCCTTTATTTTTAGGTGGTTCAGGAAGTACTTCTCCTATCACTAGTTCATCCCATACGATTTTATCGATATCCGTTGCTTTTAAAGATGAAGAGGGAAAGAAAGCGATATACAAGAATACCATCATCAGACAGATCCCAATAAGGACATATTTTATCCAGGTTTTGGGTACCTTGATCTTATCTTTTTCTATGAGAAATATTCCTGTTAGACCGATCAATTGAAGCATGGCAATGATTGATGCTATGGTTCGTTTTCCTATTAGAGCAATTACCAAGGATAATACTACTATGATTCCAAAACACGTTAGTCCTTTTTGAAGCCAGGTTAATTGGTTCCATTCTTCTATTATTTTTTCTTTGATCTGATTTGTCTTTGTTGCATGGTCAAGCTTTTCTTTTTTGACTTGCTGTTCTTTAACTTCGTTCTTTTTTTCGTCTTGATCGATATCTATTTTTTGACCACAGTGCTTACAAAATTTTGCTCCTTCTTTTATTTTGGTATCACAATTTGGACATTTCATATTGATTTCTCCTTTTAATTCTCTTTTTGGTTTGTCGTATCATCAAACAAGTTTTTGATTTCTTCTACTGCTGTTGCTTTGTTCCAATCTTTCATACCGCTTTTCCAAACGAGACTATCTTTTTTAAGACTTTCGTTTGCAATCATCATTTTTAGTGTTTCTTTATCGAAAGGTCCCGTTGACTGTCCTTCGTTTGCAACAAAGTATTTTTGGGTGGGGATAGGAGGTGGTGTTACATTTTCTGTTGGTGTCATTTTATTGTTCATGATATTATTCATCGTTCCTGCTATGTTTTGACCAACAGCACCACCTAAAGCCATACCAGCCATCATCGATGCTGGATTGAATCCTGCTCCTCCGTTTAAATCGATACTTCCAGCACCATTTGATCCCATCTGACCGAGGGCTTCTGCACCAGCGATTCCCACTTCTTTTTGACTTTCGACTTGAAATGCACCCATGTGATCGCTTTGGGTTTGTTTATGCGTTTTGTATTGCGATTCTTCCCTTTGAATGCGGAGTGTTTCTTCGTAATTTTCGACATTAATTCGTTGCTTATCGGCAATATCTTTTATTTTTGCTTCTGTTTCTGCTTTGACCGTAGCACTAGCTACATCTTTGGTTATGTTCATTAATTGTCTATATCCATCGCTTGTTTGATCTAACTCTATTGCACTAATGTCAATACCAGAAGTTATTATACCAAAATTTTCTTTTAATCTTTCACTGACCACATATTCGATCTTATCGTTGATTTGAGAAATTTTTGTTTCAATTTGAACTAGGGGAATGTTATTTTCACTAGGAGCATTCGCAACAACATCTTTTGCATAGCGAATGACAACATCTTTGATTTGATCTTGAAATTGATCTAAATCGAAATCTCTAAGACGATGCAATTTGATGAATTCTCTATAGTCTTTTATTTTGAAACTGATCGTTCCTCTTACAGCAACAGGTACTGTAAAATCCTCCCATCGTGGATCATAAACATCAAAATATGGAATGGCAAATTTGGTTTGAATTATTTGAGCTAAATTAACAAAATATACTTCTGCTTGAAATGGTGTGCCACCATCATATGCCATTCCCACTATACTTGCAAGAACTGGTAAGTTGGCTGTTTTCAATATTGTATCAAAAGGTCCTTCAATAAAATCTTGGTAGTTACCATCTTTTTGATTGTAGACAAAGATGGCAACTTCGCCTTCTTTTACTCGTAAGGGAGAACCCCAACGAATGGCATTTTCACGATCATTTTCTCCTTGTTTCAATCCTTTTGGATGCCATTTCCAAATTAAATAAGATGGTTCGTCACAACGAATTTCATCCATGAATCCCCCTGTTTTTTTACGAAATAATCCCATAAAACACACTTCCTTCTATTTTTATTTTTTATTCTCCTAATAAACCAAGACACAAGAATGCTAAAATGTATCCAGCAACAATCAACACAATTAGAATTGTTTTTCGTTTCTTTTTGTCGCGAATCTCTTGTTTCTTTCGATCATATATTCTTTTTATTTTGTCAAAGTCAGGTCCACTTCCAATAACGATTTCTGCACGTTGATACAGTTGATCTAATTTTGATATCCATGCTTTTGTCACTTCATCATTTATATCTTTTTTGGTATCGATGAAAGATGCTGCTAGAATCATGAATTCTAAGATATCTTCTTTGGTATTGGGTACAGAATAGTGGATAATCAAATTTACTTTTTGTTGTTCTTTTTGATTCTCAAAATTATTTTTTTCCATGTAGTACTCATCACTATCTTTGAAATCTCTACCAAAAATTTTTTTCATTACCGAGTTTTCTTTGGGTTGTTGGGGCATGACTTTTTCTTCGATCTTTTCTAATTTTCTTTCAAATTCTTTTATAGATCCCGTCGAGTCAACACTTCTAATTTCATATCCACACTGTGGACAATTCGATATAAATGATTTTAATGTCTCGCCACAGTTGGGACATTTGTGAATATCCCCTTCGTATACGATCGTTCTTTCTTTTCGTTTCTTATTTACTACTGCACCACATTCTGAGCAAAAGCGTGCGTCTTCTTCTAACTCACTTTTGCACTTTGTACAAAATGCCATTTTTACTCCACCTTTTCTATTCTTCGATACAAGTTTCTTTTACTGCATCACAAATATCGCCAATGTTACAATCTAAGTATTCGCAAATCCTTAGCATTACGGATAACGCAACCTCTTCATCTCTTCGTAACTTCGTCATTGTGCCAGTTGCTATATTTAACTCTTTTCTTAATGTGGCAGGAGAAATTTTCTTTTCAATAAGTAATATCCAAAGTTTTTTATAACTGATTTTCATTCCATGCCTTCCTTCTTCATTATACACCAATTTTTCTGTTTAGCAATATTTTTTCTCGTGTTTATGATTATTTTTCTCAACTTCTTGCGATTTTTGGTTTGTTTTGATTGCGTATCGCTTGTCTTTTCTACTTACATTATAGCATAAAACTTTCCTTTCGTATTTATTTCTAATGAAAAAAGTACTATATTTAGTACCTTTCTTAGTGAATGTTTCTCCATCCTTTTTATTAAAGATGAGTCATTAAAAAGCCTAAGCCAATCAAAGTGATTACCGTAATGACTACGCCTACAACAACTAAAACAATTTTATCTATATCTTTCATAATTCTTCCTTTCTTTATTCTGTGAATGTTCTATCTTTGATATTACTTATTATACCATACTTTTTTTATTTATAAAAGCCTAGTTAGTT
>CAZJKO010000029.1:0-12553 GCA_964546995.1 uncultured Muribaculaceae bacterium
TCAATGAAGGAGATCAATATGTAGAGTATACGATCTACTTTGATGATAATGAGTTGGAAGAGAATGAGACCAGAATGCCCGATAGTAAAGTAAAGTATAACCTTGTAAAAGATATGAGAAGTAAAGTGGCACTTCTATCTACCTTAGGAGAAGACCCTAATCGAGTATTAGATCATGGAACCATTAAAGGTGGACAGACGATCACTTACGATTTAAGACTATGGATCGATAGCGAAGCTTCTAATGAAGTGATGGGACAAGTGGTAAGAGGAAAACTAAGAGTTGTTGCCACACAAGTAACAGAAACGGTAGTAAACGAACAAAACTTAAGTATGTCAGTGATTGGTGGAAATGGAATCAGTTTTAGTGAAGGAGTGAATACTCCACTAACAGACGAAGAGGGAGAAAAACTAGAACCATACTACTTCTCTTTAAAGAACACATCTGGTGAGGAAAGTGAATACACAGTAACACTAGAGGATGCTAGTACATACAGAATGAGAAGTGTCAGCGCACCAGATGATAAGATCAAATACCAATTAAAGAAGAATAACGAAGTGATTGCAACAGATGTCCTATCTGAAACGATTATTGGAGAAGAAAAGGTTTTAGATACAGGAGTAATGGAAGCAGGAAGTACCAACAATTATGAACTTAGACTATGGCTTGATTCTAGTGTCAGTAGTGATGAAGCAAGTAATTATTCCTTGCAAGCAATCTTAAATATGAAAAATCAAATTATCACGACGCAAGAAGAATGCTTTGCTTTTGATAAGAGTACAGGAACAATTACTGATTATTTGTGTATAGAAGGAAATACAAATAATTTACCTATATTAACAGAAGTAATTATCCCTTCGACAATTCAAAATGTTGAAGTGAAAAAAATTGGCAAGCAAGCTTTCTATAATAATAATATAGAAAAAGTAAAACTTCCATCCGGTATCACAGAAATAGGTACTTTGGCTTTCGCCCAAAATCAATTGATAAAAATCATCATACCAAATAGTGTTGTGTCGATAGGTGAAGCTTCATTTCTAACCAATCAATTAACTAGCTTAACCATTCCCACAAGTGTCACATCGATCGGATCACATGCTTTCACAAAAAATCAATTGCCCGATGAAGAAGCATTTATATATAATAGAAATAGTGATGGAAGCATGAATAGAACATCATTGAACAGTTATGGAGGAGCACGGAAAGACAATGTAATCGTTCCTGATGGTGTACAAGTATTGGGAGACTTTTCCATGTCAGGTATGGATATAACCAGTGTAACATTACCGGACAGTTTAACTACTATTAAGTACAATGCCCTATCAGCAAACCAGTTAACGAGTATCATAATTCCTAAAAATGTAATGACTATAGAAGCCAATGCACTGAATAAATATGGAACTACTAGCAATCCTAATTTAACTAAAATCATCAATAAAACAGGAAGAAGTTTTGATTGGGAAAGTATTACTCGCGGTAATGATGCATCAAATGTGTTTGTAACAGGAACTATTACTCACACCTATGGTAATATCACTGTTACATCGTCTTAAAAAGAAAAATAAAACGTGGCAGAGATCACGTTTTTTTGCTATAATAAGAATGTTTAAAAGGAGGAAGCAAAATGGATGACAAACTAACCAAAGAAGAAGTACTACATGTGGCACATCTTGCCCGTATTTATATTAGTGAAGAAGAAATTGAAAAATATCAAGTAGAATTAAAACAATTATTAAATGATGTCGATAAAATTAAACAAGTAAAAAACTACGATGAAGAATTGATGATTACCCCTGTCAATTATGAAGGAACACCAAGAGAAGACGTACCAAAAGACATGATCAATATGGATCAAATCAAAGAAAATGTTCCTCACGTAAAGGGAAATCTAATAGAAGTGCCGGTGATGATCAATGAATAATTATTTAGATTTAACGATTCAAGAAATTCATGATAAATTAAAAAAGAAAGAAATAAAGCCTATCGATTTGGTAGAAGAATGTTTAAAACGAATCGAAGAAAACGAAGAGTTAAACACATTTATTACACTAAATAAAGAAGAAGCGAGAAATCAAGCGAAAGCTTTAGAAGAAAAAGAAGTGGACAATTTACTATTTGGTATTCCCATTGCGATTAAAGATAATATTGTAACGAAAGATTTGCGAACCACTTGTGCATCGAAAATGCTAGAGAACTTTGTACCAATCTACGATGCGACAGTCATCGAAAAAATAAAAGAAAAAAACATGATTATTATAGGGAAGACTAACATGGATGAATTTGCCATGGGGTCGACAAGTAGAACGAGTTATTTTGGAGCACCTAAAAATCCTTGGAACAAGGAAAGAATTGCAGGAGGAAGTAGTGGCGGAAGTGCTGCGTGTATTGCTGCAAGAATAACGCCTTTTGCCCTTGGTAGTGATACCGGTGGAAGTATTAGACAACCATCTAGTTACTGCGGTATCGTCGGAATGAAACCTACGTATGGACGAATTTCTCGCTACGGCTTAATCGCCTTCGGTTCGAGTTTAGATCAAATTGGACCAATGACCAAAAATGTACTAGAAAATGCATGTTTACTTAATATTTTAACAGGTCGTGATGAACGAGATTTAACCAGTGCCACCTGTGAACAAGAAGACTTTACAAGATGGATTGGAAAAGACATTAAAGGAATGAAATTCGCGATTCCCAACTTTTATGTAAGCGACATTGTCGATTCCGAGATTATTGACAAACTAAATGAAACAGTCGATATCATTAAACAAAATGGCGGAACAGTCGATTACATTGACATCGATTATATTGATAATGCCGTAACACTCTACCAGATTATTGCTATGGGTGAAGCAAGTAGCAATTTAGCTCGTTTCGATGGGACGCGCTATGGATATTCCTATGAAAATCCTGAAAGTTTAGAGGAACTTTATACCAAAACGAGAGCAAACGGTTTTGGAGAAGAAGTGAAACGTCGGATTATGGTAGGATCGTATCTTCTAAGTGGAAAGAATGCCGTCGAGTATTACGATAAAGCATTAAAAATAAGAGATGATATGAAAAAAAGTTTTGACAAAGCATTTGAAACGTACGATATCATCATCGGACCAACCACGACTTCGGTTGCATATGCACTAAAGGAACAAAATGCATCGAGTACCAAATCGTTTTTAGATGACATCTTGGTCATTCCAGTAAACATGGCAGGTCTTCCTGGAATGAGTCTACCTATTGGATTTAATAAGGACCACATGCCAATCGGCATGCAGATCATCGGTAAAACGTACGAAGAAGCCAAAATGTATCAAGTAGCAGCATTCCTCGAACAAAAGTTAAACTTAAATTTAGACCCGAGAGGAGAAAAGTAACATGGAAGAATACAAAAAGACCATTGGAATTGAAGTTCATGCCGAATTAAAGTCGAATACCAAAATGTTTTCAAGTTCGCCAAATGGATATGGAACCACTGCTAATAGTAACATCAGCTTAATCGATTTAGGGTATCCTGGTGTACTACCGAATGTAAATAAAGGGGCCATCTACTTAGCTTTGAAAGCAGCGAAAGTATTAAATTGTAAGATCAATAAAACGATGCATTTCGATCGCAAAAATTATTTTTATCCAGATTTACCCAAAGGATTTCAAATTACTCAAGCAAGAACACCGATTGGTATAAATGGTTATGTCGAAATCGATGTTCATGGAACAAAGAAAAAAATAGGCATTCACGATATTCATATCGAAGAAGATACAGCGAAAAGTATGCATAAAGAGAAAAAGTCGTATCTCGACTTTAATCGTGCTGGTGTTCCCTTAATTGAAATTGTAACAGAACCTGACATGTCTACCGAAGAAGAAGCTATGCTCTATTTAGAAAAACTACGGGAACTTCTTCTTTATACCGAAGTATCAGACTGTAAGATGGAAGAAGGAAGTATGAGATGTGATGTCAATGTTTCCATAAGTAAAACAGAAGTGCTTGGAACGAGAACAGAAATTAAAAATATTGGATCCATCCACAATGTAGGCCTTGCCATCGCCAAAGAAGCCTTACGTCAACAAGAAATTCTAGAAAACCATGGCACAATCCAAGAAGAAACGAGACGTTTCGACGAAAAACAAAATAAAACCATCTTGATGAGGGTAAAAGAAACCGGAAATGACTATCGCTATTTTCCAGAACCTGACATCCCTTTTATCCACTTGACTGACGAAGAAATATCTCTTGTCACCAAAGAAATTCCTATGTTGCCAAATGAAAGAAGACAAGTGTATGTAGAACGAGGAATAAGTTTAGTAAACGCCAATAAAATCATCCAAAACAAGAAAATGAGCGATTACTTGAACACCTATTTAGAGGAAAAAATAAACTTAGTTATTTTAAGCAACCTTCTTTTAGGTGACATTGCCTCTTACTTAAATAAGACAGGAAAACAAATCGACGAAACTTGCCTAAACAAAGAAAAATTGATGAATTTTGTCAATAAATTAGATCAAAAAGAAATCACGAGTAAGATGGGAAAAGAACTAATCGAAGAATTATTAGAAAATAACAAGACAATAGAAGCGTTAATGGAAGAAAAAGGCTTTAAGAACATTTTGACAGAAGAAAGTCTACAAGAAATAATCTTGAATATAATAAAGAAAAACCCTGAGAGTGTGAAAGATTATAAAGAAGGACGCGATCGAGCAATAAAATACTTGATGGGGCAAGTGATGAAAGAAACGAAAGGAAGCGCCAACCCCGAAATGGCTATGCATTTATTAAAAGAAGAATTAACAAAACAATAAATTGATTCTTTTCCTTTCTTCGTGTATAATAATCTTAACTAAGGATGTGAAAAAATGGATTTTATAAAAAAGAATAAATTTACCATCATTGTAACTGTTTTCTTTATTTTATTGGTATTAGTAGGGGTAAAAGCAAAAGATCTATTCTTTCCTAATGGGGGAAAAGCCCTATATGGAAATCGCTTGTCTGGTATAGAAGAAGTGAAGATCAACGATCAGAAGTTTGAACAAATTCTAGCTTCGATAAAAGAAAGTCCCATTGTGATGGAAGCAACGAAAACAGTTCAAGGGAAACTAGTGAAATTTCAAGTAACAGTAACAGAAGAAACGAGCGTTGCCGATGCTAAAACGATTGCACCAAAGTTAATTGAAGGATTAGAAGATAAACAAAAGTCGTATTACGATTTTCAAGTCTTCATAAAAAAGGAAGATCCAACTCATGATAATTTCCCGATTATTGGATACAAACACAAAAATAAACAAGATTTTTCATGGACGAAAGATAGAGTGGAGAGCGCGAAATGAAAAAAAGAATAATGATTATCATTCCCATCCTCATCGCAGTCATCGCTTTTGTAGGATTATATCTTTATTATAATGTAGAAGATGGACAAACATCTCTTACAGTAACCGAAAAAAGATGGCTCGAAAAAAATACAGGAACAATTCTAGATTTTGAAGTGATCAACAATTTTCCATTGTATGGAATGAATGGAAATGGTGTATTCTTCCAATTTATCAGCGATTTTGAGAAAGACACCAAAGTAGAATTCAATAAAATTCCTTACCTAAAAGAGAGTAATCCTAGTGGAACAGGATTGCGCTTTCGTGTTTTGAATAACGAAATAGCACTAACAGACAATGATTTATTGATCTTTGAAGATAGTTACATTGCTGTATCAAAAACGTATCAGAGAATAGGCCACATTAGTGAAATGAAAGATATCAAATTTGGAGTTTTCGCTCAAGATGCTGCCGAACTTAGTTACTATTTAAAAGATGGAAGTAATATTACGTATCAATCTTATGATACCATCGATCAGTTGTATCAAGGGTTAGATAACGGCGATGTAAATATGATCATCATTCCAAACATTATGTATTTAGATAAATTGTTAGGAAAAAATGATTATTCAATCAATTATTTCTTTACGGAAATGTCAAAGAAAGTAGTATTGACATTGAGTGATAACGATACCAAACTAAATGATATTGTAAAAAAATATTACATCAACTGGAAAAATCACAATTATGTCAAAGAATACAACAAAGCTTTTTTAGATTATTATGTCGAAAAAAATAATCTTAATGCCAAAACCAAAGCCGAATTAATTTCTAAAAATTATGTGTATGGTTATGTGGAAAATGCGCCTTACGAAGTAACGATCAACAAAAAAGTATCAGGAATCTCGGGAGAATATTTAAATCGTATGGCAAGGTTGACAGGGATCGACTTTACTTACAAAAAATACAAAACCAAAGAGGAATTGAAAAAAGCGATCGATAAAGGGGAAATTGATATCTATTTCGATTACTATGGTATGGAAAATAGTCAGTATTTAACGACCGTTTCTACCTTTGTGGAAGATTATGTTGTCTTAGGAAAAAACAAAGATAATCATATCGTAGGTTCATTAGAAAGCCTAAAAGGACAAAAAGTAGCAATGCTATCAAATGATGCGCTATATAACTACTTTGCCAACAATTCTCGTTCGACGATTACGACTTACAAAACGATCGATGGACTAGTAAAAGGAGCCAAAGATCAAATGATCATTGTCGATCGTGAAGTATACAATGAATATCGAACAACCAAATTAAAAGAGTACGAAATAAAATACATGAATACCATGACAAATGATTATAAGTTTATGATCAAAAACGATAATCAAACATTCTATGATTTGTTTAACTATATCATTAACACCAATTCGTATTATCGGTATCGTAATAGTGGTATCAATAGCTTAAATTTAACTCTATTTGAACGGATGAGTTTCGAACAATTGTATTTTATTATATTGGCAATCATTTTAATTCCACTTACGATTGGTGTCATTATATACTTCTATTTAAAGAAAAAGAAAGAAGCAAAAGAAGTACGGAAAGAAGATCGTAGAAAGTATACTGACATGTTGACGTCACTAAAAAACAGAAACTATCTAAATTTACAAATGAGTGCTTGGGAAGAAAGCAAAGTGTTCCCTCAATCTATCGTAGTAATCGATTTAAACAATGTCAAATATGTAAACGATAACTATGGTCATGAAGCAGGGGATAACCTCATTGTAAAAGCTGCTGCAACCCTTGTAAACACCCAACTAGAAAATAGTGAAATCATAAGAACAGATGGTAACGAATTCTTAATTTACTTAGTAGGATACAGTGAACAACAAATGGAGACTTACACCAAAAAATTAAGCAAAGAATTAAAAGAATTGCCACATGGCTTTGGTGCCGCATTAGGATTTAGTATGATTACAGATGAAATCAAAACCATTGATGATGCGATCAATGAAGCAACACTAGAAATGCGAACCAATAAAGAAGAATACAAATAAAGGGTGAAAAATATGAAAAAGAAAGCAAAGTCCTTCGCAGAAAGAATTCTAAAAATCATTGGAAAACCAGAAATGAGAATTCTCCCAGGACAACTTGCTTTCTTTTTTGTACTCTCACTGATCCCTTTAATTGCCATGATTGGAGGTATTGCTTCGTTATTTTCAATATCGATGGAATCGATCGAAGAACTAATAACTTCCTCTTTCCCCAAAGATGCAGCGAATGTATTATTACCGATCATTTCAGGAAAAGGACTCAATGTAAACATGGTAATCTTTTTTATCTCTGCCTTTTTCTTAGCATCCAATGGAACACATTCCATGATCATTGCATCGAACACCATCTATAAAGTAAAAGACAAAGATTATATCACAAGAAGAATAAAAGCCATTTTAATGACCTTTATTTTAGTTTCCCTGTTAGTCTTTGTCCTCTTAGTACCAGCTTTTGGTGACCTCATTGTCAAAGGAATCAGTTACTTTATAGAAAGTAGCCATGTGACAAAAACCATTCATGTGGTTTATCAACTTTGTAAATACCCAGTATCACTATTACTAATCTATTTCAACATAAAACTACTATATACCATTGCCCCAGATACCAAAATAAAAAGCGAAACAACTACGTATGGAGCACTCTTTACCACGGTAACTTGGATCATTGTAACCGAAATCTATTCCATCTATGTCGAAGTATTTACCAAATATGATCTCTTCTATGGAAGTATCTCCAATATCTTAATTTTACTATTGTGGGTATACATTTTATCGTATATTTTCGTAATGGGAATGGCTTTAAATGCTGCAAGTGTAAATAAAGAAGATCCAATAAAACAAAGATAAAAATAGAACTAAAAGTAAAAAAACGACAAAGGGGAATACTTGGAAAATATCCATCTTCATGCTATAATTTTTCTACTGAGGTGAAACTATGAATGACTATTCATTTACATTTAAAAAAAGCTTAGGTCAAAACTTTTTAAAAGAAGATAGTATTGCTTCAAAAATCGTATCTTGTGCTAACATCGAAGAAAATACTCTCGTCATAGAAATTGGTCCAGGCGCTGGAGCATTGACAAAAAAACTAAGTCCTAAAGCAAAAACCGTTCTTGCCTATGAAATAGATTCTAGATTAGAAATGATCCTAGATAAAGAACTATTGCATTATGAAAATGTAGATATGATATTTGATGATTTCTTAAAACGAGATATTAAAAAAGATTTAGAAAAGTATCACTATGATCATTTGTATGTTGTAGCAAATCTCCCTTATTATATTACAACGCCAATCATAACTAAATTGATTGATGACAAAATAGAGGTTGAAAAGATTGTAGTAATGATTCAAAAAGAAGTAGGGGATCGCTTTGCTGCAAAGCCAGGCAGTAAAGATTATAGTTCTCTAACAGTATTTCTAAATTACTATTTTGATATTAAAAAAGAATTTTTAGTAAGTCGAAATAATTTTGTACCAAAACCCAATGTCGATAGTATTGTCATCTCTCTTACAAAAAAGAAAGATCAATATCAGATAGAAAATGAAGAATTATTTTTGCAATTGGTTCGTGATAGTTTTCGCTTTAAAAGAAAAACATTAAAAAATAATTTAAAAGGATACAACTTAGAAAAAGTAGAACAAATATTAAAACAAAATGGATTAGATCTATCAGTAAGAAGCGAACAACTATCATTAGAAATATTTATAAAAATAGCAAATTATTTATCGAAAAAAGCATAGCAACTAATAGGGTGTAAAAAGTGATATTATCTTTTTAGAGGTTATGATAAACTTTTGGTAATGCGTTAAATTCAGTAATAACGTAAAAATAAGATGTAATAATTAAAGTCCCGATTTATGGGGCTTTTTCAATGAAAATCAGTTAAATAATTTGTGTTTTTTATGATAAAATTATATAATAATATCAATTGTAGAAAAGAAAGGATGATCAAAATGGTGGACACAACACATTTAGGAGTTTATGGAATAGTTATAGAAGATAATAAAGTTCTATTAGTGAAAAAGTCAAGAGGTGCTTATATAGGTAAATATGATTTACCTGGAGGTAGTTTTGAGCATGGAGAAAAGCCTATTGAAACACTAAAAAGGGAATTTGAAGAAGAAGCGGGTATTAAAATTACAAAAGCAACAATAATTGATGCAAATTCTGCC
Organism: uncultured Muribaculaceae bacterium; assembly: GCA_964546995.1. Taxonomy (GTDB): domain Bacteria; phylum Bacillota_I; class Bacilli_A; order RF39; family UBA660; genus CAZJKO01. Next base: position 9,520 of record CAZJKO010000029.1, read on the forward strand.
GTGGTCAAATGGAAAAATCCGTATATGGATAAGATGGAAAATATGCACCATATTGGAATTATATATGAGGTTTTATCTTATGAAGGCACGATTAAGGAAGAGGCAGATGGGTTGGATTCTTTGGGTGCTTGTTGGTATCCAATTGCAGATTTAAAAAAGGAAGAAATTAGTCCTTTAACTTATGATGCTTTGAAGTTAAAAAGAGAAGTTTAAAAAGATTATTGCAGTATAAATGGAAAAGATAAGTGTTCAAAAAGAAAATAACTTAACTACTATATATCAGAAAGAGAAAAATAAGAAAATCATAAAATAAAAAGGAAAAGCATAGAATCAAATGGAGATGATTTTATGCTTTTTAAAATTGGGGATTATGTAACGAGAGATTCATATCAAAATGATACTGTTTTTAAAATCATGGACATCGATGGGGAAATGGCATACTTAAAAGGAGTCAATGTTAGACTTTATGCCGATAGTGACATTGAAGATTTACGAAAAGTAGAAAATGTAAAAGAAATGTGGCAAGAAGATAAAAATGTCATTGAACAAATGCATGAAATGATTCGCCTAGATCGCGATGAATACTTTTATCTTCCTGGTAAAATTCTACATATCGATGGTGACCAAGATTATTTAGAACGATGTATGAAATTCTATAAAGAAATGAATGTAAGAGCATATGGCATGGCCCTAAAAGAAGAAAGTATAAAAGAAGAATTGGAACATTTATTAGTAGAAATAAAACCGGATGTCGTAGTAATAACAGGTCATGATGCTTATTATAAAAGAGGCAAAGATCCCAAGAATTTGGAGAATTATAAAAATACAAAGAATTTTATAGGTGCCATTCAAACGGCAAGACAGTACGAAAAAAGCCAAGATAAATTAATTATTGTAGCAGGAGCATGTCAATCGAATTATGAAGAACTAATTAAAGCAGGAGCAAACTTTGCCTCGAGTCCCAAACGGATCAACATTCATGCCTTAGACCCTGCCATCATTGCAAGTAGTGTCTCTCTATCGGATCGTAACAAACCGATCGATCTTTTAACCATCTTAAAAAAAACTAAATATGGAAGTGATGGAATAGGTGGCATTATTACCAATGGTTGTATGTATGTGGGGTATCCAAGATGAATTTAGAAAAGATAAAAATGTCCTTAGAAGATCAAAAAGGAAAAACACTTAGATTTCGTTTCAATGGAGCAAGAAATCAAACGGAGGAATTCGATGGTGTCGTCATTAAAACGTATCATTTTGTCTTCTTGGTTCAAACAAAAGACCAAAATAAATTAGTGAAGTCGTTTACTTATAGTGATGTTTTAACCGAAAGTTTAGAAATTAGTGAAATAGTAAAAAAATAATCTATGCGTAATTCTTTTTTTATGTTATAATGAAAATAGAATTCGGGTGATAGAATGAGCAAATGGAACAGTCGTAAAAAATATCAAATAGAAGAATCCCAAGAAGAAACACGACCAAAAATCAAAGTCACGAAGATGTTTCAACGACAAATGTATTTAACAATCTTAACGATAATTGGCGTAACGTTAGTCGTCTTAGGGAATTCTTATGCTGTATTTACATCATTGAACGAATCCAAAGGTTATAACACACTTCAAGTAGGAACACTCCAAATTGCTTATAATGATTCAGAAGATGGTCTAGGAAACAATATTAAATTAAACAATGCTTTTCCAGTGAGTGATGAAGAAGGACTTGCCCAAACACCATACCATTTTACCATTACCAACACAGGAAGTTTAGCGGCAGACTACAGTGTTCGCATATTAGACGACGAAGCAATGATTGAAGCAGATGGTTGTAGCGATAAATTATTAGATAAAGCAAACATTAAATTTACGGTAAATGGAAGTACTCCAAGTTTATTGAATACACTAGAGGGTACGACACCACCATATACAATTGATACAGGAACATTGCAGCCAGGTGAACGAAAAGATTTTGAAATTAAAATGTGGATCAAAAGTGATGCAGGAAACGATATCTTAGGAAAACATTATCATGGAAAAGTCGTCATCGAAGGAATCAAAGGGGAATTGATTATCCCGAATTCAAATATCTTAGCCGTGTACAATTATGATGCAACAAACTGTCTAACAGGAGAAGAGACAGCGTGTGTAGAATTAACAGAACGACCAACAACTTATACACCTGGAACGATCGTGAAGTATAAAGTGAATGATAGTGAGATAAAGTATTTCCATGTGATCAGTGAGAATAAAGAGGAAGGTACACTCACAATGCAACAGAGGGAGAATACGATTTATTCAATTCCGTGGTATGATGTGGCAGATGACAATAGTAAAGGGCCACTAACAGCTTTAACAGCTTTGGAAAATGCAACGAGTGGATGGACAAATGTAAAAGATCAGACATACGAGATGGGAACGAAGACGTTCAAGACGAATGCGTTTACGGGATGTGGATTTACCGAATGTACGGTAAATACCTATACGTTAGGAAGCAGGACAGGAAAGGCGCGAATGATTACAGTGCAGGAGGCAAACGGATTAGGTTGTACAGAAGCAAATGGATCTTGTCCAAACTGGATGAATAATTATTTATATACTTCAACAAGTTATGGAGGAACGGTAGACCAAACAGGGGGAGAATATGGAAACAATTATGGATATTGGACCATGTCGGCTGTTTCTTCTGAAACGACAATCGCGATGTATGTACCTTATCACGGCGACGTGTACTATTTATATCCTACGACGAATACCTATTTTGGTGCGCGTGCCGTTGTCGTCATCGATAAGTAGAAAAGAAAAGTACTTTTCAAAAAATACACAAATATAAAAATTTAGATAAGTGACGAAATGCGGTAAAGAAAATTTTTTGTCGCATTTTTTATATCTCGATTTTCGAAGCTTATTTCCAAACAAAAAAACAGTGCATACCATTAAGACGTAAGTGACAAATTTGTAATACTTTTTGACATCGTTTACTTCTATTAACATTTGTAAAACAAATAAGCTAGTGATATAATAAAATAAGCGAGGTTGTG
>CAZJKO010000030.1:0-12545 GCA_964546995.1 uncultured Muribaculaceae bacterium
GAAAAAGTCATAAATTATGGTGTGATATAAAAGGTAAAGTATTACCTAGTGGAGTCGTATTACAAAAATTATTCGATATAATTGATAGAAATATTTTTGAAACTACATTTTTAGAATCAGTTAAGTGCTATCCACTTGAAAGAAAGAATTTAAAAACTTGTTCTAGTAATTGTAAGAACATAATGTTGGAACAATTAAGAATACTAAATCCTAAATTGATTATTACTCTAGGAGAATTTCCAACTAGAAATATACTTAATTTTAAATTTAATAAGTTCGCAGATGCGGTTGGTAATATGTATGAAGTTAATGGTTATAAAATATTACCTATTTATCACCCTAGTCCTATCTCTCCAAAAAGTTATAAAGGTAATGTTCCAATCTTTGAAAAATTGAAGGAGTAGTTATATGTTTGATTATATTAGTGATAAAAAAATTAGAGATGTATGTAATTCTGATTTTAATGAATTAGAAAAATGTATAAAATTAAATTTATCTAAAAGTGCCTTAGTTTTAATTGGCAGTCTTGTTGAATCGTTATTGTATTATGAAATTATTAATAATAATAAATACAAAGATCAATTGCCAAATTTTGAAAAAAGAGATGAAAAGTCTTTGACACTAGATAAACTTTTGAATGATGCACATAAAATAAAAATAATATCTGATGAAATGTTTTATTCCTTAAAGAATATTCAATCGTATCGTAATTATATTCATCCTAATGTTTATATAAAAAAAGAAACAATGCCAAATAGTATTAATATACAATCTTGTTACTATAGTTTAAAAAGTTTAATAGATTTATTTAATAACGAGAATAAACAACATGATTATCCAAATGAAATATTAATTTCTATAAGGGATTTATTTAGTAAATTATTTTTTAGAACACCAACAGATTATGAAATGTATTTATATGGTGGATTTGCTTTAAAATATCCGATAGAAATTGTTGAAAAAATCATACTATCTGAGGTGAAAGATGAAAAATGAAAATGAAAGAGATAAACTATTTTTAAATAATGAAGCATTGGATGGATTAAAAGCTAAAGGCTTTGTTGTTACAGATTCTATTTATGGTAAAGGAGAAACTAATTATAGAGTATATGGTGCCCCACCTTTTCAAGATACTGAAAAAGAAGGATTGGCTTTATCGCTAGGACCTTTTCCAGTTGAAAAAAAACATTATGAGTTTTTAGTCAATAACTTAGATGATTCGGAAGATGTAGATTTAGAAACTCAACTGGCAATATTATTTACTCCTATAAAAATTCAATATGAAATATATGGAGGCTGTGATTCCTCTTGGGATTCAAAAATAAGTCAGAATTTATTGGAGGATATATCCTTGTTTTTAACCAATTTTTATAATTTAACTAATCCCGTTAAAACTGAATGTTTCTATTGGATTATGCCTAAAGAAGATGCTGCACAAAAATTCTATTTAATAAGTGGTATACCAAAAAATAAACAAATTGAAAAATGGTGGGATATTAGAATACAGATGAGAGATTCTTCAGCTGAAAAAGAGTATGATATAAAAACTGATGACTATTTTTTAGTTCCTTTAATATGGCAAGAGTGGGATGAATATTTACCATATAGACTATCTATACCATTTATGGAAATGTTTTCAATTGGCAATAAAAATGGTAGATTTATTAGAGTTCTAGAAAAAGAATTCAAAGATAAATTGCTTAAGTTTATAAATAGAGAGGCAAATAAAGGTAAATCCTGCTTAGATCCTGACAAAGAACTCTTATGTAAAAAATTGTATGAAGAAAACGATATAAAATATCCGACAAATAATGAAAAAATATTTGATTTTTTTCTAGAATTAAAGTTCATAAAAAGAAAAATCATTAAAGGAGAAAATTATATTTATTTGAATAAGAATTTAAAAGAACCATCAAAGATTATAAAGTTCAGTGATAATTGGAAGTTATTAAATAATCAATATAAATCCACTAAATCAATTGTATTAAATTATGTTAGTCTTGAAGAATACATAATGATAACAACAAGAAAATAACTTAAAGTAATTGCAATAATAATATTATTGAGGTATAATTAATTCATCAAGTATTACTAAATACTTTTACTACTTGGGTGCGAAACTCATTAGTTTATTGCCCCACATTGAATGAAACTCGTTAGCTCTATACGAGTTTAAAGAAGTTCATGATACTTTGGTATTGTGAGCTTTTTTGTTTATAAATCATCCAGAATAAACAACCAAACAAGATGATAAAAGATTGCTTTTGCTATATGGCTTGTGTTACACTATATTTGATATAGAATAAAAGGAGAGTAGTATATGGCAGAGTTTTCTTTAAAAATCAAGTTGAACGATATGGATATTGAACTCCAAGGGGATGAAAATATGGTATCTAGTATCTTTACTAAAATAACGACTGAAGGCTTAGGAATCTTAAATAATACGAACAAAATCAAAGAAGAAGAAAAAGAAACAATTCACCTAGTCGAAGAGAAAAACACAAAAAAGGAACCAAAAACAGAACCAAAAATGTATCCATCCCTTCATGAAATAGTCTTAAAAAACTCTCCCAATACAGAACCGGAGTGGATATTAGTCTATACCTTCTATGCATCTTCCTTTGGAACAACAAGTGTAACCAAAAAAAGACTCCGCGAAATGTATCGTGAAACCAAACGCTTCACCAAAGTAAGAGGGGTTAATTTCAATAAAAACATCAAGTCTCTTCTCAATTCTAACGATTTAAATGCCATTACACAAGAAGAGTTTTCTATGACCGAAAAAGGTCTTGAAAAGGCGATAAGTATTATAAATGGAGATACCTTAATCAAAAGTAAGAAATCTTTACATAATAGAAGAAGTGGCTTAAACTATAAAATAATTGAATTACCGATGAACAAAGATCAACGCGAAGCGTTTAAAGACTTTTATAGTCGCTACCGTTCAACCCTTAGGATTGATCAAATTTTAATCGTAGGATATTGGATCAATAAATATTTAGGTTTATCTTCGTTTCATTATAATACTATTTTTACACTCCTATCGATTGCCCAAGAAAATACCAACTTTGATATTCCATCCGCAATTAAAAATATGGCATTCCGAAACAATTACTTAGTAGGAACAGAAACCAAAGGATATTACCGTTTAACAACGATTGGAGAAGATAGAGTAATCAGTAAAATTATGAAGAAAGAGAAATAATCTTTCTTTTTTGTTGGAAAAATAAAGATATGTTATAATAAAAAGGAAATCAGATAGGAGGAGTCTATGAAAAAATTAAACATTACAGATTCCGTTTTAAAGGACATCTTCATCGATGAAAAAAGAAAGACAGGGTATATAGCTTATTGTGAAAAACAAGTAACTTTTGTGGAAAAAAAAGAGACATATTATATATTTTTAGTGAAAGAAAAAAATAAAACGTATCATGTAACCATCGAAGTATTACCAAGGACGATGAATTTGTTCTGTGATTGTGGAAAAATGAATCACACCCCTTGTGAACATCTTGCCGCATGTTTATACGATTTAAAATATCGCTTAAATAGTCAAAAACCAAAAAAGAATCCTATTCCACGAAATATGAATAGATGGTTAAAACGTTTAAAAGAAACCGAAAAGTGGCTTGAAACACATCCTAGTAGAGAAGATTTCTACACGACATTTGATCTATTTTTAAATGAACTTCACGAAGAATTATTAAAAGAAGAACCCGCCTTTTGTCGTAATAAGCTATTTTCATTGTACTGTTTTGTAGACCGCATAAAAGTGAGTTTTCCCATCGATAAAAGAGATCTCATCAACCAACTAAACAAAGTATTCAAAGATCTAATGATCAATCATTACGATTTGATTTGTGAAGGACTCCTTTGGTATGAAGACCAAGATACCTTATTTTCAGTAAGTGATATCATTGCCATGTTGACACTCCTCGTAAACTCCTATTTAGAAGCAGAAGTTGCCATGAAACTAATCGATCTTGCTGCATCACTTGAATCCAAACAAGAGGAAAATTTGCTCATTGCGAAAGTAAAACTATTAGATGAGTGGATCGATCAAGAAGAAAAAGAGAAAGTAATAAAAGAAAACATTGATCGCTATAATGGCTTAAAGACTTATTATCTAAAAACGTTATTAGAAAAAAATGATTTAGCGAAAGTAGAAGAAATTTTAACCAAAGACTATGAACAAAACAAATTGACGGAAGAACATAGCAACATTCTCTTAAACATCGCTTTGTATCAAAAGAAAAAACAAGAAGTTTTAAGGTTACGTTACTATCAATTTCAAAACTTCCCAAAAGAACAAACGTATATCGCTCTAAAAGAACAGCTACCGAAATTACGGTTCAAAAAAGAAAAAGAACAGCTCTTAGATTATTTGAAAGAAAAAAATGAACGAGCTTATGGAAGCATCATCGAAAAAGACCATGAAAAAAAGCGCATTTTCGACTATGCCAAATCGAAAGGAATCGATTATCTCGATTTGAAATTAGAGGAATTAAAGAAAGATTATGCAAAAGAGTTGATCGATGCATATGAGGAATTTTTGATCGACAAAATAAATGAGCACCAGAATAAACCCAATCGAGAAATCGACTATTATCTTTATCGTTTATTAGAAATCGATGGAAGTAAAGAGACGTATCAAAAACTAATCAACCAAAAAAAGAAAAGCAAAGAAGAGTAGTTACACTCCTCCTTGTTTTCCTTTTAAGCGTAAATAGATCTTCCGCATCCAATCGACAGGAATAACGCTCATCGCAAGAAAAATCATAATATAAAACTCTCGTATAGTAAGACCTGCCGTACGAAATAGTTCTCCACCATAGTAAATCAAAATGACTTGCACAAAGATGATGAAGAGAATCGTAATGACAAAAATTCTGTTTTGATAAAGGTGAGAAAGCAAATTGAGACGATGGGTCCTAGCATTGAAACTGTTGAAAATCCCAATGAAAATAAAAAGTCCAAAAAATGCAGTTAAAAAGTATTTATCATCAGGATCGATTCGAAATAAATCGTGGATCATCGGACATTTTAAAAAGAGAATACAAAGTATAGAAGAGTAGAAACCAGTAAACAAAATTTCTCCTAACATGTAGGAATTAATAATGGCTTCTTCTTTTTTCTTTGGCTTTTCCTTCATGTATTCCATTAATGGTGGTTCATAGGCAAAAGCAATACCTGCAAGAGTATCCATAACCATATTGATCCATAACATTTGAATGACCGTAACGGGAGTTTCAACGCCGATAAAAGGACCAATAATCGATAAAGTAATGGCACAAAGATTGACCGTAAGTTGAAAGATAATAAATTTTCGAATACTTTTAAAAATGGTTCTTCCAAATAAAATGGCTTTAGAAATAGAGAGAAAATTATCATCCAAAATGACGATATCACTCGCTTCTTTACTAACTTCTGTACCACTTCCCATGGCAAACCCGACATCGGCTTTTTTTAAGGCAGGAGCATCGTTTACCCCATCACCAGTCATTCCGACAACGAGTCCCATTTCTTGTGAAAGGCGAATGAAACGACTTTTATCTTGAGGAAGAGCTCGAGCCACGATTCGAAGAAAGGGAAGTAATTGCATCAGTTCTTGATCCGTTTTGTGTTTGATTTCATCGCTCGTCAACACAAGATCGTGCGAACTAGTAAGAAGTCCCAATTCTTTTCCAATCGAAATAGCGGTATCTTTATTGTCTCCCGTAATCATGACCGTTTGAATTCCCGCTTCATCGACGAGCTTGATACCCTCGATCGCATCTTTCCTTACTTCATCCTTAATAGAAAGAAGCCCCACAAAAGTAAGATTGGTAAGATCCTTTCGAAAGATAGCTTCTTCGCGCATAGCAAGGAGCAAAAGCCGTTCTCCTTTTTGTGATTTTTCCTTCATAATAGCACTCATTTTAGAAGAGGAAAATGGCCTTTTTCGACCTGCCTCATCGATATAACTGTGGCACATAGGAAGAAGTTTTTCTGGTGCCCCTTTGACAAGTGTCATGGTTTTCTTATGATCTTCAATAAAGCACATCGAATATTTTCGCTTACTATCGAACGGAATACTTTTTAAAATATGAACCGTCGGACTTTTTTCTTCCTGAAAAAAATGAACGAGGGCCCGATCGGTAATATTTCCTCCCAATGCACACTTTTTAGCTGCATGGTAATGAGCTGCATTGTTATAAAGAAAAGAAAGACGTGCATAAGCAAAAAGGGTAGGATCCTTCGAAAGAGCCTGTTTCGTTTTATAAGAAACGAGATCACCACGAATAAAGTCGACCACTTCCAACTTTCCCTTGGTAAGTGTTCCCGTTTTATCCGTGAAAAGAATATTGATACTTCCTGCCGTTTCAATACCCACAAGTTTTCGAACCAACACATTGTTTTTTAACATTCGTTTCATATTGGAAGATAGCACAAGCGTAATCATCATAGGAAGCCCTTCTGGAACGGCTACGACAATGATCGTTACACTAAGTGTAAGAGCATAGAGAACGTGACCTGCCATAAGAGGAAAATTCGAAATCGTTTCACTAATCAGTGTTAGATCAAAGTGGTTGTGAAGGAAAACGACAGAAAATAAATAGGAAATACTAACGAGGAGTGCCCCAAGATAACCGATCCTACTGATGACTTTAGCAAGCCCTCGAAGTCGTACCTTCAATGGACTATCCGGTTGCTTCTCTTGAATCTCTTGTGCAAGACGCCCATAGAACGTTTCATTTCCCACTTTCGTCACTTGCATGATCCCTTCTTTGGAATAGACAACCGTCCCTCGATAAAGAAAGCTCTCTGGTGAAGGAGAAAGTAAAGATGGACATGCTTCTTTATAAACTTCTTTAGGTTCCCCGTTTAACGATGATTCATCGACCGATAATGCTCCTTCGATCAACACCCCATCGGCAGGAATCTTATCGCCCGATTGCAATAAAACAATATCCGAAACGACAATCTCATCGATAAATACTTCTTCCAAAACCGAATCTCTTAACACTCGACACTTAATTTTAGAAGACTCTTCTTGCAGTTTATCGAATGCTTTTTCACTACCGTACTCTGAGATCGTCGAAATAAAGGAAGCAAGAAAAATGGCAATGACAATGCCAATTGTCTCAAACCAGTCGAAAGAAGAAAACAAAAAAACGGTTTTAATAGCAAGTGCAATCAATAAAATGCGAATAATCGGATCTCCAAGAGTGGAAACAAACTGTTTAAAAAAACTATTTCGTGTAGAAGAAGTAAGAACATTACTACCATATTTATCTCTATTTTTTATCACTTCTTGTTTGGTTAATCCCGTTTTGCTACTTGTTCTTGGTATCATAATAGCCTCCTATAAAACTATATGATCGAAAGAATTTGACTAGAGAAAGAACAAATCCCCAAATTTAGACAAGTTTTGTCGCAAAAAAAACGCGTTAGATAACTAACACGTGATAGAAAAAAAACTATAAATCGTAATCGATCTTCATACGTTTCTTAACGAGATCCATCGTCTCTTTCGCTTTTTCTTGTCCCTTTAAAGTTCCTTTCTTTAAAATGTCTTTTACTTCCTCTTGATGTGTTTCATAATAGGCACGTCTTTTTCGGATGGGTTCCAAAAAGCGAATCATATTTTCGATTAATTGTTTTTTACAAGCGACACAACCACGTTTTCCCTGTTTACATTCCGAACATACAGTGTCGAGATCGTTCTCACTAAACAACTGGTGATAGTAGTAGACCATACAAACCTCTGGATCAGCAGGATCGTCTTTCTTGATTTTTTTAGGATCGGTAACCGCATTCATAACTTTTTTCGTAAGTTCTTCATCAGAATCGACAAGATAGACAGCATTTCCTAAACTTTTTCCCATTTTATTGTTTCCATCGAGTCCCTTGATTCGCGCTGTTTTTAACGTAACAGCTTTGGGAAGAAGAAGCGTCTCGCCATAGATACTATTAAACTTTCTAACGATCTCTCGCGCTTGTTCGATAAGAGGAATTTGATCTTCTCCAACCGGAATAACTTCTGCTTGAAATGCCGTAATATCTGCCGCTTGACTAACAGGATAACCTAAAAAACCATAGGTAATACTTTCGCCATTTTCACCAAACAATTGCTTTTTCTGAAGAACCTCTGTCTTAACGGTAGGATTTCGAAACAGACGATTGACCGTAACCAAATTAGAATAGAACACCGTAAGTTCTGCAATTTCTTTAATTTGGGATTGAAGAACAAACGTAACTTTAGAAGGATCGATCCCACAAGATAGAATATCGAGAACAATTTCCCAAATATTTTCACGAACCTTTTCGGGATGATCGTAATGATCGGTAAGTGCCTGTACATCCGCAATTAAAATGTATGTATGATACTTATCTTGCATATCGACCCACTGACGAGTTGCACCAAAATAATGTCCAATATGGAGGTTCCCCGTAGGTCGAATTCCCGTTAAAATCGTCTTTTTCATCTCATTCACACCCTTAAAAATAAATTCTATAACCATTGTACCACAAAAAAGAAAAGATTTACAAAAGAAACAAACTATGGTATAATAACAAACATAAAAAAGAAGGGGGTACTATGTCAATAAAAATCAATTGGGAAGGAACAAATTTACCTATCTCCCAAATATTAAAACGAGAAGGAATATCAAAAACAACATTCTATCGAACAATGTCACAAAAAAAGTTGACCAAAGAAGAAGCACTCATTTACTGTTTGGATCACAAAAAAGAAACGTTAAAAACAAAAGATGGAAAAGGAATCTACGAAGTAGCAAAGGACGAAAACTTATCCCCTGTTACAATCTACAAGTATGTGAATAAGGGAAAAACAATCGAAGAAGCAGTACAAATTGCCCAAGAAAATATCAAAAAACATCACGTTGTAACAGGACAAGTAGAAATAGATGGTATTAGCATCAATCCGTATTGCACCAATCAAGGTTACAATTATCATACGATCGATCACATGATTAGGGAACAAGGAATGAGCGAAGAACAAGCAATTGAAACGTATCAAAGAGAAGGCCAAACACCCATCATGAAAAAATACAAATATCAAGCCTACGGTATTTTGTTAAAACATTTATTGCTTTACTATTGTTTAGAAAGTAATAATGGAATAAAGCAAATGGTTGAAGACGAAAAGTTAAGTATCGATCGCATCATCATTAGAAAAGTATTTCAAAAAAAAGAATTGACGGGTAAAAAAGTAAGTAGTAAAAAATTACAAGAGATGTATAACTTATTGGAAAGTTGTACAGAAGAAGAACAACAGGAATTTAAAGATTTATTCGATATCGATCAAGATACGATGGAACAACTAAAAAAGAAAAAGAAACTGATTGAAGAAATCAAATACGATTTAACTTGTTTAGAGTTTTACGATATGATATCGATTTGTAATGACGACGAAAAAAAAGAAGCCCTTGAAGTTTTTGGTATGAAAGAAGAAGATTTGGATTATATTAAAAATGAGTTCTATCAAAACTTTGAAGAAGTTTTAGCAAGCGATGGAAAAACAGTTTATGTCAAAAAGCCCAATGCTGTATCCAAAAATAGTGGCAAGTTGACAAACCGGTAGAACATGATATAATGTTCATGAAAACAAAAGACGAAGACGAGTAGAAAGAATATCTTTTTATAGAGAGTCAAGAATAGGTGGAAATTGACAAAAGAATCTTTGGAAAGAACACTTCTGATGTGCCTAAAGAATGAAGTAGACTAGGCTGGTAGGACCATTATCCCTTGAGTGATTATAGAAATATAATAAATTGGGTGGTACCGCGGATTTAACAATGTTCGTCCCTTTGTGGAGAATATTGTTTTTTTATGGGAAAGAGAGGATGAAAAATATGGATAGTAGAGATTTAAAACAAGATAGTAAAAAGTGGATAGGAAAGGAAGTTACCTTACAAGGATGGATTCGAAATCATCGCAAACAAAAAGAATTTGGGTTCATCGACTTTTCAGATGGAACGAGTTTTGGAACAGTCCAAGTTGTCTATGATAACAAATTAAAAAACTTTGAGGAAATCACCAAATATCGTGTCGGAAGTGCGATTACTGTCGAAGGAAAAGTCGTAACGTCGCCCAAAGAAGGACAAGAATTTGAACTTGTTGCCAAAAATATTACATTAGAAGGAGACTGTGATGAAGACTATCCTGTCCAACCCAAACGCCATACGCGAGAGTTTTTAAGAGAAATTGCTTATTTACGGCCACGAACCAATCTTTTTCAAGCGGTATTTAAAGTAAGAAGCGTCACGGCCATGGCCATTCATACCTACTTTCAAGAACGTGGCTATGTCTATTTACATGCACCACTTATCACAGGAAGCGATTGTGAAGGTGCTGGAGAAATGTTTAACGTCACAACGCTAGATCTAGATAATCTTCCAAGAGATGATGCCAACAGAATCGATTATAAAAAAGATTTTTTTGGCAAAAAAACATCCCTTACGGTATCAGGACAACTTCAAGGTGAAGCATTTGCCATGGCCTTCAAAAAAATCTATACGTTTGGACCAACGTTTAGAGCAGAAAACTCTAACACCAAAACCCATGCTTCAGAGTTTTGGATGATTGAACCAGAAGTTGCCTTCTGTGATTTAGATGGCATTATGGATATTGAAGAAGATATGTTAAAGTATATCATTCAATACGTCTTAGACCATGCCAAAGAGGAAATGCAGTTCTTTAATCAATATGTCGAAGAAGGATTGTTAGACAAATTAAAGGTCGTTTTAGAAAATAAAGCAGTAAGAATCACCCATAAAAAAGCTATCGAATACTTAAAACAAGCGAAGAAACAGTTTGAAAACATCCCTGAATACGGTGAAGACCTAGCAACGGAACACGAAAAGTATTTAACGGGAGAACTCTTCCATGCCCCTGTCTTTGTCACCGATTGGCCAAAAGATATCAAAGCTTTCTATATGAGACTAAACGAAGATAACGAAACGGTTGCCGCTGTCGACTTACTAGTCCCAGGTGCTGGAGAATTGATGGGTGGCAGTAGAAGAGAAGAACGTCTCGATGTATTAGAAAGACGAATGGATGAAATGAATGTTTCCAAAGACGAATTAGAATGGTATATCAATCTAAGACGTTATGGAACGTGTACGCATTCAGGATTTGGTATGGGCTTTGAACGCTTGTTAATCTATCTCACAGGTGTTGAAAATATTCGTGATGTCATACCATTTCCAAGAACCCCAAATAGTTGTGATTTTTAAAAAAGAGAATTTCTCTTTTTTCTTTGTATAAATTAACAAAAATATATCATCCTATGAATAAGGAGGAAAATGATGAAAAAATTATTAGCAGGAACAGTTCTTATGGGAATTTTGTTATTCACAGGATGTACAGATATGATGAACACGCCAACGAAAAGAGTCGAAGAGTTTTTAGGAAAGTATCAAACGATGGATAGTGAAGTCATGAAACAATTAGATGAAACGCTAGAACAAGATAACGAAATGACCAAAGATCAACGCAAAGATTACCGCGATTTAATGAAAAAACAATATCAAAATCTATCTTACAAAATCAAAGATGAAACTGTAAATGGTGATGATGCCAAAGTAGAAGTAGAAATTGAAGTATACGACTATCATGGTGCCATAGAAAAAGCCGAAGATTATCTAGAAAACAATCAAAAAGAATTTCTAGGCGATGATAAAAAGATCGATGAAGAAAAATTTACAGATTATAAAATCGAGCAATTAAAATCGGTAAAAGAAAAAGTAAAATACACTTTAAACATCACTGTTCATCGTAAAGACAACAAGTGGGTTATGGATGATATCAGTGAAACAGATAGAGAAAAACTACACGGATTGTACGATTATTAAAAGAAAAGATGATTGACAAGAAAAAACGTCAATAATTTTTTCTTTTTTTCATATGTTTTATAGTAGGTGACAAAAATGAAAAAAGTAATCGTTTTTTTATTTATATTATTAACGTTGGTTCCTCATTCGGTAAGTGCTTTAGAAGTAAGTGGAACATCAGCTATTTTAATGGATATGGATTCAGGACGAATTCTCTATGAGAAAAACGTCGATGAAAAAAGATTGATTGCAAGTATTACTAAAATTATGACGGCAACGCTTGCAATTGAATCGGGAAAACTAGATGACATTGTGACAGTAGGAGAAGAAGTACTATCGATGTACGGATCGAATATTTACATTGAACTACATGAAAAAATGACCCTAAGAAACTTGGTTTATGGACTGCTCATGAGAAGTGGAAATGAACTAGCAATGACGGAATAGCAGTTGGAACTTATGAGAGAAGATTTAATAATATAACATCTTTTAAACCTTATACTTTAACATATTATTGGAAATTATATATATAACAAATGACATAGCATATTTATATAAATCTACGAGATACTAAAATAAAACTAGTATCTTTTTTTATTAGGAGGTGATTATGATGTCAGTATTTAAAATAGAAAAAAATCAAAACTATACTGTTATGAGTAATCATCATTTAAGAGATAGAAATTTATCATATAAGGCAAAAGGATT
>CAZJKO010000031.1:0-12035 GCA_964546995.1 uncultured Muribaculaceae bacterium
GCACCAGATTGATATGAAACTCGAACTTTCGAGTAGCAATAGAAAACGTACTTGATAAAAGTGCGTTTTTATGTTATTATGAATATGCGAGAGGAAACTTGCATAAAATAAAAAAGAGGAACATTCAATATTGCAGTGTTGAGAGTTGCCTATAAATGGGTATCACCTAAATTAAATTGCTGAGTTAGGTGATTTTCTTTTTATATTAAGACTATAAATAGTAGTAATACTAATAGGAAGATAAGAATTACTAGAGATAGAATTAAAAAATCCTTCTTGTTCATTTTATCGCCTCCCTTCTTTAATGAAGATTGGCAATCACCCAACTATTAAATGTTCCAAGCATATTATACCAAACGTTTGTTTTCGAAACAATAATTTATACTTAGTTTTGTCAATAATAAAAAAAGAAATGGTAGCAATCGAAGAACTAGACAAATCACAAAGATTTCCAAAAAGTCAAATATGATTTAGAGATAAAAGTGATTTTTTTAAGAAGTTGATCATGAAAAATATCCAGATATAAAGTGAAAATACAGATTTGAGTTACAGGCACTAGTTATTGAACGTCCTCCCGAAGGACACCATTATGATAATAAAAGGTCAACTTATTTTAGTTAACCTTTTTCTTTTTGCAGTATTTTATAAATTCTTTTATTAATTTTTGTTCCTGTTTATCGATATTTATCATACTTTCTGGATGCCACTGTACACCGATCTGAAACGGATGATCTTTTGCTTCGATGGCTTCGATGATGCCATCTTCACTTTTGGCACAGACTTTAAATATTCCTGCATTTTTTACTTGATAATGATGGCGACTATTTACGGCCAACTTTGTTTTTTTGTTTATGATTTTGTATAGTTTGCTGTTTTTATCGATGATTACATTGTGCACTTTGTCTTTGTTATTTTGACAATGATTGTCTTTTGTAATTTTCATTAGGCCATCCTTTTTACGATATAGGGCCATGGCTTGCATTCCTAAACAAATACCAAAGAGTGGAATGTTTCGGTTTATTGCATAACGAATTGCAAATAAATCGTGCTTTAGTACTTCTGTTCCTCCAGGTAACATTATTCCATTACATTGTTTTAAAAATGTTAAGAATCTTTTTTCTTCTTGTTTGTCCCAAGTGTCAGGCAAATATAAAACGGGATTTCCTTTTTCTTTTAAAATGGCATCGGAATACTCTTTATGTAATGTCCAAGTATCGTAATTTCCTATTTTTTCACATCTTCCTATTAATCCAATGGTAGGACGCATTTTCATCACCTAGTCTACTATATGAAAATTCGTTTTTCTTGTGACAAAAAAGATAGTGTTATCTTAGTTTTCCACTACCTTTGATTCCTTTTAATCCTTTCGTTCCAGAAAATCCCTCTAAGATGTTGCTTTCAAATGAATGGGTTTTGCTGATTCTTTCTTTGTAATCACGAATTCCAATTGTTATCATTTCATCTAATAGATCAGAATACTTTTTACCAGTTGGCTCCCACAAGTAAAAGGCAAGACTTCCTGGAATGGAATTGATTTCGTTGATATATGCTTTATTCTTTTTGGCATCAATTAAAAAGTCGATTCTTACTACTCCGGAACTTCCTAAGGCTCTAAATGCTTGGATGGCAATTTCTTTCACTTCATTTTCTAATTTTGTATCTAATTCTGCTGGTATTTTTCGCGATGCTGAAGCCATTCCCTTCGAGCATTTTACTTTCCCCTTTGTTTTGCCATTTCCCAAATACTTATCTTCATATGTTAAAAAGTCATGACTTGTTAGGACTTCTTCGATGAAACTTGTCTGTTGATGTTGATAATTTCCTAATACACTAATGTTTACTTCTTTCAAATTTGGAACCATTTCCTCAACGACAATACGATGATCGTAAGTGATGGCATCTTCAATTGCATGGAGCAATTCTTCTTCGTTATTTGCAGGATGAATTCCGACACTACTTCCTAACGTTGCAGGTTTTACAATGACGGGATACTTTAATTTATTTACTTTATCTACTACATTCATGGCATTTACTTTATAATCGATATCATAAAACCATACATAGTTTGGAATTGGTAAATTTTGTTCTTTAAAGATTTGTTTCATGTAAATTTTATCTTGTCCTACAACCGATGCATATACATTGCTTCCTACATAAGGAATTCCTATGCTTTGTAAATATCCTTGTAAAATACCATCTTCTACATTGGTTCCATGAACTATAGGAAAAGCAATATCGATTTCTTGTATCGTTTTTTTAAAGAATCCTTTAGACTGAAGAATGAACCGTCCTTTTTTTTCGTACAAAACGACATTTTTCGCATAGCGTTTGATTAAAGACATGTCAGCAAACGTTTCGATGTCTTTTAATAAATCACCAGTAAACCATTCTCTATTTTTGGTAATGTAAATAGGAATAACCTCGTATTTTTCGGTATCCATTTTGTTCATTGCTTGGATGGCAGAAATAATGCTTACTTCATGTTCGACACTTTCTCCTCCAAAGATCACTCCAACTTTAATTTTCATATAATCACTCCTCATTGTATGTATCTGGTAAATCGTTTTCGAAAAGGGCATATATCTCGTCTTTTGATTTTAAATTTTGAATGATGGTATATGCTTCTCTCACATCGTTTGTGACGATAACTTTTTCCATATCAAACTGTTTATTTTTTAACCCTTCATAAATTGGTTTGGTTTTCTTTTGCCCTATTAAAATGACATAATCGGCTTTGGATATTTCCCCTATTTGTTCTCCAAAAAGACGATTGAGTTCTTCTTCTTTTTCCCCTAATTCGATCATTCCTGGCGTGACAACAATTTTTTCACCTGGCATCATCGATAAAACTTCTAAGGCACTTTTAGCTCCAACTGGATTCGAGTTGTAGGCATCATCAATTTGATAAAAGGAACCTAATCGTTTTAATTCTAAACGATGTTCGACAGGTTTTACCATTTTAACAGCTTGTATTAACTCTTCTATGGTAATTCCTAATTCTCGACCTAAAGCAAGGGACGCTAAAATATTGTAAACATTGTGATTTCCTAACAATTTTGTTTCGAAATGGTATTTATGAGGGTCTCCTTTAAATAATACATCAAAACTTGTTCCTTTGTAGCTTGCTTTGATATTCTCTGCTTTAACGTCGACATCGTTTGATGTGATTCCAATCCAAAGTAATCTAGCTTTGGTTTTTAAGGGATAGTTTACTTGTTTTATATCGTCGCGATTCAATACACCAATTCCATCTTTGGGCAAACTTTCGATTAATTCAAACTTTCCTTTGGCGATGTTTTCTTCACTACCAAAGGATTCTAAATGAGCTGTTCCAATTGTCGTTAAGATACCGTATTTTGGTTTTACGAGGTCACAAAGACCTTTAATATCTCCTCTTACGTATGCACCCATTTCCGCAATGAAGATATCATCAAATTTATCTAAATGATTGTTAATTGTAATCATTAAACCGTAATAGGTGTTCAAATTCTTCGGTGTCGGTCTTGCAATATATCTTATGTTCAATATGTCGCTTAGGATATTCTTACTCGATGTTTTTCCATAACTTCCAGTAATTCCTATGATTTTTAATTGGTTCATGCTCGCTAATTTCTTTTTGGCTTTCGATTCGTAGTAATGGTATACCATTCGTTCTACGGGGTAGTTAATCACGTTTGCAAGAAAAATAATTAGCCAATTTCCAATCGTCATGAACGATAACATGCTAAGCCATAGAAACCCCCATTCTAGATTTCCTTTTTTAAAGAAAAAGAGGAAAAAGATAGGAAGTCCATAAAGGAGAACAATCGGAACCATCAAACGTTCAATTCGTTTGGTTAGGACAAGTGGCTTTTTGGTTTTTTCTTTCTTCATTTTGCGATATAACAAAACAGTTACTAGAAGATAAATGAAACTTATTCCTATTAATAATATATGACTGACTTTTTCTAAATCATAGGTGACAAAAAAACCAATCAGTGCCAAAAAGAATGCTAAGATGTCTAGTCCGATCGTTTGTTTCCAATTTTTTTTGATCCATTTTAGATAGCGATTGTTTTCATTATATAAATTCTGTTGTAACATATGGAGCGATTTCTTGGTTTTTAAACTATTGCAACACAATAAGAAAACTATGGTAATTGCAAAGAAAGACATATTTTCACCTTCTTTTATTGAATAAAACTTTCAAATATTGATTTTACTTGATGAATATTTTCTAAATAAGCATAATGGGTACAACCGTTCATGACGATCAATCCTGCATCTTGGATTATGCTTTCTAATTTTTTGGCATCTTCCAATGGTGCTTCTTCATCTAAATCTCCCCAGATTAATAGCGTTGGGGCTAGAATTTTTTTGGCACAGTGCGATAGATCTTCATTTACGGTGTTGACTAAAATCTTTCGCATCACATCACTTGCATTTTTATAATCTCTTGAACCGATGTACTTTTTCATGGCATCGCCTATTTTTGACATGCCTGGTACTTTTTTCATGTTTTTTAAAATTTTCACTTTGGTACTTTCTTTTTTCTTGGTTCTGATACATGGACTACCAAACAATATCAATTTGTCCACTTTATTTTTCGATGCATAAATGATCGATAGTCTTCCTCCAAAAGAATGACCAATTAAAATGGGATTTTCTATTTTTAATTCTCGTAATACTTCTTCGATAAATTCTTCATATTCATAAATTGTCCACGCTTCTTTTGGTTCATCGGACTGACCAAATCCTGGTAAGTCTAAAATGGTAATGCGATGTGTTTTTTGAAGGAGATTTCCAAGGGGCATCATCATTTCGATATTTTGTCCCCATCCATGAAGTAAGACCACATCTTTTCCTTCTCCATATTGTATGTAATTTACTTCTAAATTTCTTATGTTCAACTTCATATTACCACCAAATTCATTATAGCATGGCTCAATTTAATATACAAATGATTGTCACTTTAAAAAAGAAAAATATGTCAATTTTCCTTTAATAGTTTTGCTAAAATGTTTTGACACCGTTTTTCTTTTTCTTTCGATTTGGAATTATAAAAGATCCTTTTTCCTTTTAATGCTTTGTCATTTAATAAATTTCTTCTATACAATTCTTTTTTTAATGTTTCGCACATAAAACGATGCGAATCTACTACTTTTGCTCCATTAAAATACTTCATAATTTGATCTTTTATTAGAGGATAATGCGTACATCCTAAGACCACATACGAGATATTTTTCTTTTGATATGGGCCAAGTGTATTTTGTAAGTATGAAGCGATGGCTTCTTTTTTTCCTTGTTCGATCAAATCGGCAAGTCCTCTACAGGGAAGAAGCCATATTGTATGTTCTTTTTGATACTTGCGGTACTCTTTATTTAAATGTTTACTACCTATTGTTCCTTCTGTTGCCATTACTAAGATATCACCGTTTTGATGTTCCTTTTTTTTAAGATCAATCGATAACTTAATCGCAGGAGTTACTCCTATAAATAGGACATCACGATATTTTTTCTTTATCTTAGACAATGTTTTGGTTGTCGCAGTATTACAAGCAAAGACGATAGCTTTACATTTTTTTTCTAGAAAAAATTCTACCAATTCTTCGATTCGAGTAAGTAATTCTGTTTCTTCTTTGTCACCATAGGGATTGTATTTGGAATCCCCATAGTAAATTATATCTTCATGGGGAAGAATCGTTACTAGTTCTTTTAGAACAGTAAGTCCTCCTATGCCACTATCTAACACACCAATTGGATTATACATAAATCACTTCCTAAAATAAAGATAGTTGATTGGATTCTGGTAGTCCTTCTAATATTCCCATCATATCCATTTTATCGATGATCGTTTTGGAAACATGACCTCTTTTTTGAAGATCTTCTCTACTAAGGAATGGTTGTTTTTCTCGTTCTTCGACAATCGTCGTTGCGACGTTTTCTCCTAAGCCATCGATGGTACGAAATGGTGGAATCAGGTTGTTTCCATCCACAATAAAGTTTTTCGAATGGCTTTTGTTGATATCGATATTTGAGAAAGTGATTCCTCGAGCGGTTGCTTCTAAAGCGACTTCTAGACTTCCTAAAATTCCTTCTTCTTTGTTGGTTTTTTCGAATCCCTTAGCTTTAATTTCTTCCATTTTACGACGAATTGCATCGTATCCGTTGATCATGGTTTCAATATCAAAATCAGTCGTTCTAACCGAAAAGTAAGAGCAGTAATATAAGACGGGCATATGAACTTTAAACCAAGCAATTCGTAAGGCACTCATGACGTAAGCGCAAGCGTGAGCCTTGGGGAACATATACTTAATTTTATGACAAGATTCAATATACCATTCAGGAATGTTTTTTTCTTTCATTTTGGCTTCCCAAATTTTCCAGTTTTCAGGATCCTTTGTGGCACGTCCTTTTCGGACAAATTCCATAATCTTGAAAGCGTCTTTCGGCTCTAGGCCATGATACATCAGGTAAACCATGATATCGTCACGACATCCGATAACTTCTTTAAAGGGAACGATGTTGTTTTTGATAAGTTCGCTGGCATTTCCTGCCCATACGTCCGTTCCATGTGATAATCCTGATATTTTTACTAGTTCTGCAAATGTTTGCGGTTTGGTTTCTACTAACATTTGAATAACGAATCGCGTTCCTAATTCGGGAAGCCCTAATGTTCCTGTTGGACACATAATTTGTTCTTCTGTCACGTTTAAAGCATCTGGTCGCGATAAGAGACTCATTACTTCTTTATCGTCAAATGGTAGTGTTGTGACATCGATTCCAGATAAATCTTGAAGCATGCGAAGTATGGTCGGATCATCGTGTCCTAGTATATCTAGTTTCAAGACATCTTGATCGATGGCATGATAATCAAAGTGGGTCGTACGCCAAAGAGACGTGTTATCATCCGCTGGATATTGATATGGGGTAAAATCGTAAACATCCATGTAACCTGGGATGACGACAATTCCACCTGGGTGCTGTCCTGTCGTTCTTTTTACACCGGTGCAACCAATGGCAAGACGTTCAATTTCGGCAGTACGCATATTGGTAATCCCCTTTTCTTCTAGATATCCGCGTACAAAACCAAATGCGGTTTTTTCGGCAACCGTTCCAATTGTTCCAGCACGATAAACGTTATCGACACCGAACAATACTTTGGTATACTCATGGGCTTTCCACTGGTAATCTCCCGAAAAGTTCAAATCGATATCGGGTACTTTATCGGCATTGAATCCTAAGAATGTCGCAAACGGCATGTCTTGTCCTTCTTTTCCCATTTTTTCACCACATACAGGACAAATTTTATCTGGTAAATCATAACCACTCGAATACGTTTTACCATACGCTTCTCCGTTTTCTTCAAAGATCGAGTGCTTACATTTACGACAAAGATAGTGTGCAGGAAGGGGGTTTACTTCGGTTATTCCCATCATGGTCGCAACAAAGCTGGAACCAACGGAACCACGGCTTCCAACAAGATAACCATCGTCATTACTTTTCTTGACTAATTTTTGGGCAATCAAATAAATGACGTCGAATCCTCCTTTAATGATTCCTGAGAGTTCTTGTTCAATGCGCTCTTCGATTAGTGACGGAAGTGGATCTCCATACATCTCGTGAGCTCTACCATAGACTAATTCTTTTACTGTTTCGACAGAGTTTTCAATTTTAGGAGAGAAAGGAATTCCACCTGTTTCGATAATTACCTCGATGATTTCGATTTGATCGGCAATTTTATTCGTGTTTTCTACGACGATTTCATAGGCAAGTTCTTCCCCTAAAAAGGCAAAATTCTCTAACATTTCGTTTGTTGTTCGAAAATGATTGGACGGAATCTCTTTAATGTTTCCTCTTGCTAAAGGATGTCTTCCTCCGCCTGGTACTTTTTGATTGACGATAATTTCACGATAGATTTTATCTTCTTTTTTTAGATGGTGGACATCTCCTGTCGCGACAATACACTTTCCTGCATCTTTGGTTACCCGAACAATTTTTTTCAAGTGTTCTTTGAGTTCTTCTTCATTTCCAAAATCCCCCGTTTGGATCATGTGGATGTAGCAATCTAGTGGTTGGACTTCCACGTAATCATAAAATCGAATGATATTCGTCAACTCTTCATCCGACTTACTTTTGGCTTCTGTGAATACTTCACTTTCATAACAACCACTTCCAATAAGTAGTCCTTCGCGATGTGAATCTATTTCGCTTCTTAAAATACGAGGTGTTTTATATAAGTATTTGGTATTTGCAAAACTGATTAGTTTAAATAAGTTTTTCAAACCAACTTTATTTTTTACTAAGATATTGACATGGTGACTACGTCCAAATTTGTGAATTTCATCTTTTGCAACTAGTTTATCGATATCACTTATCTTCTCCAAGTTACGCGATTCTAGTTTTTTCATCATTTTATGAAAAACAAGAGCCGTTGCTTCGGCATCGTAATCGCCACGATGGTGAGCATTTTCATCAAATTCGACATCGTATCTTTTTACCAAAGCCGACAAGCTGTGCCGACCAAAATTGCTATCTAGGGTTCTCGATAATTCCAAGGTATCGATGATGGTATTTTTCAATTCACCTAAATGGTATTTGCTATACGCCATTTCTAGGAAAGAACAATCGAACTTAGCATTGTGGGCGACCATCGGTAAGTCACCTGTCCATTCAATGAAGCGTTTTACGGCTTCTTCTTCGTTGGCCTTGCCTTCTAACATGGCATCCGTAATGTTCGTCACTTCTATTATTCTTGCTGGGAGTGGACGTCCAGGATTAATCAGTTCATCATACTTTTCGATGATTTCACCATTTTTTAGTTTAACTGCACCAATTTCGATAATAGAGTCTCCACCACCTGCATTGAATCCTGTCGTTTCGAAATCGAATACGACATAGGTATTGTCTAACAGATTGGTATCGTTTCCTCTTAATACAATATTTACGGTATCGTCGATCAATGTCAATTCTGTCCCATAGATCGCTTTGAAGGGTTCTTCTCCTTCGTTTAAACTTTTATTGATGTCACAAATCGTATGATAGACATCAGGGTACGATTGTGCCCCATTGTGATCGGTAATTGCTATCGCTTTATGCCCCCACGATCTCGCTTGTTTGATCAACGCTTTCGCAGGAACGACACCATCCATTCCACTCATCATGGTGTGAGCGTGCAATTCCACTCGCTTTTCTTCACTGGTGTCTTTTACCTGTTCGATCTTTTTCTCTAAAACATTGATGTCCCTGGCATTCAAAACCAATTCCTTGGCAAAAGGATCATTTTTGGTATAACCTCTGATTTTATACCAGTTACCTACTTTCAACGCTTTTTTA
The DNA here is from genome assembly GCA_964546995.1 of uncultured Muribaculaceae bacterium. Taxonomy (GTDB): domain Bacteria; phylum Bacillota_I; class Bacilli_A; order RF39; family UBA660; genus CAZJKO01. Next base: position 9,316 of record CAZJKO010000031.1, read on the forward strand.
AGTCGTTCATATTCTTCGTCGTCTCTTACAAATACCTTACAGTAGATACTATCGGTTTCATCGGTTACTTTTAGGGTGATAATTTTAAAATTCGATTTAGGAGATTCAAAATACTCTGTTGCAAAAACGTAAGCATCGATGGTAATATCGTTATCTTCTCCTACTAACTGTTTCATTGGAATCGGTTCATCTTTGATCATTCTTCCTAAAATAGCATTGGGATCCGTTTCTTTTTTTTCTCGCCTATACGGTTTTGCCTCTTGTGGTTTTGGCGCTTCTTTCGGTGGCAACATCTTTTTCTCTTTTAATTGTTCTTGTAATTCTGTTTCTACTTTTTCAATTAAGTTTTCATGTGGTACTTCTACTAATCGACAAGATGTTTGTCCTTGATACCCCCATCTTTGATAAAAAGCGTTGATTTTTGAAAGAACATTTTCTATTTTTGTTTTTTCCACTAGATTTTCCACTTCAATGATAAGATCATTTTCATCTATTTTCATGCGATCGACAAATAGATCTTTCATGACTAATTCTTCTTTTAAGGTTTCTAGGACATAAGGAAAATAACTTTTATACGTTTCTAATTCTTGTGATTCTACACGAAAAAAGAAGTCTATATGTCGAACGTTACTGAAAGCATGTGGAAGACCTTCTTCTATTTTTTCTACTAAATTTTGGGAAAGTAATTTCGGAATGGTCAGAAAAAGAATCCAAGTGTTCGTTTTTTCTTTCACAATTAAACGGTCGACACTTGCGCCTTGTAATTCTTGGCTTTCTTCCTCCGTTAACGATAAGGCTTTGATTAAAATTTGTAATTTGGCATCCATCTGATTTCCCCCCTCGTTATCAGTTTGATCTATAATTCCAATTCATTAATTTTTAAGATAAAACGTTGATTTTTAATACAAAAGTCAATAAAGCGATACAAATCTACTTTGGCCAGTTCTTTTTCAATCGTGTATTTATCGACATCAAAGACGATTTTATCTCGCATCATGTAGTTTAACATTGCTGGCTTATCTGCCCCCATGTACATTAACCAATATGGATAAATTTGTCTTTTCAAAAATTTTAAGGTTGGATCCCCTTCTAAATAATGACTTTCACCACTGATTCTCGTATAAAACTCATTTTGGATAGCGAGTTCTAAGACAGCTTGAACAATTTCTTTATATTCACTTTGATAATCGGCAATTTCGCTTTTTAAAATATAGTACACTAGATGCATCATTGCTCTTTTCGACGATTTGATGTCTTCTCTTTTGCCCATTGCAATTGAATGAACATCTTTTTTACTAATGCACTCCACGGCATCCAAAATAGGATGTAGCACTAATACATTATACTCATCGGTTACATCAAATCTTAACAAATCTTTTAAAATTTCATTAATTTCTTTTTTTTGATCATCCCAAAGTTTTAGTAAGTAAAGGCGATGTTTTTCGGCACCTTTTTTTAAAGGTTCGAAGACTTCTGTTTCAAAAACGTGATTGTATAAGGTATCATCATCAGGGATAAACGCTTTTTGATCTAGTAAAATTTCATAATAGTCTCGTTCCATAGCACCATACTGTTTTTTATACGTTACCCACAGTTTTTGTTTCATTTTATGAACTTTTTCCGTAATACTCGCTTGAAACAATAAATTCCATGCTAGCATGTAGTCATTTACAATAAAATTTATCTTCATCCTATCACCAATACTTCTTTTCTATCTCTTTTATTACTATATCATAACTCTATTTTTTTGAAAATGATTTTGTCGATATTTCTAAATAATCCCATTTTTTAGATGTGGTTGATGACAAAATAGATCGCTATCGTTACTACGGCAACTAAGAAAATAAAGAGAATTACTTTTAATATCATGTATATTACTTTGTGATCTTTTACGTCTTTAAAATCATCATCCACTTCGAAATCTTGATCAGATAAATCCATACTTTTGGTATAGAACGATTTATCCATACCTTCTAGCATACTACTTCCCTTCTTTGGAGTCGGTTCAATCTTTTTCGCAATGGTGTTGGTATTACTATTTATGATAGGGCTCGTCACAATGGTTTGACTTTTGTCGGAAGGCATTAAGTCACTTAACAAGCCTGAGTTTTGTGTTCTAAGATCGTTCGTTAAGCTCTTCGATGTAATGGTATCAATAATCGACGTTAACGATGATTCTTCTTTTTGTAGTTCTTCGATCTTCCGTTTCTTTTCTTCGCGGAAACGCTCTAACTCTTCTTTATTCAATCCTGCTAGAATATTGTATTCCGTGTTGTGAAGTTTTCGTTTTTTCTCTAATTCATCGACTTCACTTCGGTTTTTTTTGGCTTCTTGTAAAATGCTATTGATATCGTATACTTTGTTTTCGTCATGATAAAGGGAGGTATATTCATCTAATTCGCGTTTTTCTTTTGGAACAGGACTCATCACATCGTGGTAAGAACGCATTTTATGGTATCCTTCACGTGTTTGATAGTTCGGTTTATCATCCGATAAATCGATGACATTTTTATCTTTGATATCAAAAAATTCTGTGTATTTGCTATTGCGGTAGAAATCGTCGTACAAGTCTCTATTTTTACTTGTTCGCGATGTATTTTGCCTACTTCGTTCAGGGGTATTTGCATCTGTTCCGTAATAGCGATCCATCCTGCTACTCATACCTTCACCTTCTTTACTATCATAAGTTTATCATAGTTTAGCAAAAAACAAAATAGAAA
>CAZJKO010000032.1:0-11964 GCA_964546995.1 uncultured Muribaculaceae bacterium
ACTTCGTTGTTCTTCTTCAACTGATACTTGATCTTATCATCACTCGTTCCTACACTTCTTGTACTAAATGTTGCCACATCATCTAAAAGAATTGCATATTCACTTTCTGTATCGGTTGTATTCTTTAATGTAAATTGATAAGGTTCTACTTTACTTCCTTCTTCATCACTCATTGGTGTCATTTCTGTTAATCCTATCTCATTATTTCCAATTACTGTCATATTGAGATTTGTATCTTTTAACACTGTCTTCTTTACTTGACTTGCTTCGACTCTTAGTTTTCCTCTTAATACTTGTCCCATAATTTCACTTGTGGCATCTTGATCAATCCATAGTCTTAAGTCATAAGTATTTGTCTCTCCTCCTGCAATCGTTCCACGATCTAAGATTCTATTAGGGTTTACTCCTAAATTAGATAACAAATCAGTTTTACCTGTCGCATTCTTTACTAGATTATACTTGATATTACTATCGGCCATTCTCGTTTCATTTTCTAACAAGTCTTCATCATCCAAATAAATCGTATACTCTACAAATTCACTTCCATCATTTACTAACGTAAAGTGATAAGGTTCTGTTTGTTCTCCATCTTCATCTAACATAGGTAATGCATTTTCTTCACTGATTCCAACACTATTTTCATCGTTTAGAATTAATGATAGGGTTCCTGCTTTTAAAACATTACTTTTAGTTCCATTTAATTGTAAAGTGAACCATGCGTAACTTGCTCCTATTACAATTAAGATGATTGCAATAATACTAATAACGATTGGAATAATTCTTTTCTTCTTTTCCATTCTTACACCTCTACTTTAATATTGATTATAGTATAATTTTTATTTAAGTGACTATTTTGTCGACTTTTTAGATAAAAAGACAACAAAAATACAAAATAACTCTATCCTGTATTTTGACACAACAAAGAAGTGACTTTATTTACTTGTCTAGTAAGGTCACCCCCCCCCGCATGGATTTTTTCACTAGTAACATCCCAATCACTTCTTTCTATCGTTACTAAAATTTTAGCATACATTTTGGTATATGACAACTCTTTTCCTATACAAAATAAAAAAGAGAAATATATTACTTTAATTCTCTTCTAAAACTTCTTCATTTCGTTTAATCATTCTTAAAAAGTCAATTTTAGAATTGGCAAACGAAACAAGAATCTTAAGACATGCAACAATAGGCGTTGCTAAAATCATTCCAACGATACCAAAGAAATGTTCAAAAATCAAAAGGCTTACCATGATCGTAACCGGATGAAGTTTCATTGCTTTACCCATCACAATAGGCTGTAAAAAATTGCTTTCGATTAGTTGCACAACGACAATACTAACCAAACAGAAAATACCAGTAACAGGGCTTTGACTAAATCCAACAATCACAGCAGGTGCTCCACCAATATACGGTCCTAAATAAGGAATAACATTCGTAACCGCACAGAAAAGTCCAAAAAGAAGTGGCGCCTTAAGTCCTGCCAAACTAAGTCCAATCGACTGTGCAACAAAGACAATCAACATAATGAAAAGTGTTCCTTGAACAAATCCCCTCAGTGAACCATTTAATCGACTCGTCAACAACGAAACATCACTATGCCATTTCTTAGGCAAAATAACGAGGAGATGCTTTTCCACATTATGAAAATCGAAAAGCATATAAAACCCTAACATAAAACCAAGTAGAAGCGTCATTCCCCCACTGAGAATACTCTTCATAATATTGACGATCATATCAGGTAACTTCGTTGCAAGAGAAATTCCAAAATCTTCAATCGATTTAAATATCTGTGCCTGCGTACTACTTAAATCAAATTCCGTCGCATTTCCTAATCGTTCGAACATATTACTAACAAAATCTTTAATCGCCGACAAAATATTGGGAATGCTACCAACAAAATCATTAATTTGATCAGATAAAGTTGGTACCATTAACCGAATCAATAAATAGATAAAACCAATCAACACAAGATAGACAAGAATAGAACCAAAAACACGATTGATTCCCTTCTTCTTAAGCCATGTGACCAAAGGATCCAAAAGCCATGCAATGACAAGTCCAATAAAAAATGGCGAAAGGACCAACAGAATTGTTTTAAAAAACTCTAAAATTTTCCACGCTTTTAAAAGATACGTAACGAGTACCACAAGCGATAAAACCACCAAAATAAAACCAATCTTTAACACGTTTTTTAACGTACTAATCACATCATTTAAACCTTGTATATCTAACTGATCTTTCTTTTTTCTCTGAAACATAATGATTCCCCCTCATCTACTAAATTATACCAAATCATAAGTAAGAAGTAAACGAAAAGCACGATACTTATACCAAATAATATTATACTAGAGGAAAGGAATTTATATACACCTTTCTAAAAAAAAGAAACTCTTTTACAAGAATTTCTATTTATCGATAACTACAACAGCACGTGCACCAAATTTTAATAGTATGGTATTACTAGAATATAAACTACCATTAGTAAATATCGTAAATGCCTGCGTATCATAACTTTCATGAGAAGACATCGTCCAATAACCAGCATCACTTTCAACTTCTGTTCCACCAAAATCAGTCGAAGATAATAAATAATTATTCATCCATGCTGGACAAGTTTGTAACGAATTATACTTGCATCCCAAACTACCTGCCTCTTGTACCGTAATCATACGAGCTTTACCAGTACGTTCTGGTAATTGATAGGTATTGATACCACAGGAAACGATATTCGTTTCTTCATCTTCCACACAACCAGTAAACGCATTATCTTTAAAGGTCGTAACACCCACCGTATAGGTTTGATCTTTCACATTTGTCCAACCTTCAGTCGCACGTTCTAAAATAGGAAGAATAGTGATTGGTCCTTGGCGACTAGTCGCTACATCGCTACCGTCATCAGACCATTTTGTGGCATGAACCGTATTCTCCCTTTGTTGCATCGTCAAAGTACCTTCCTCTTTATTATCACTTAAAACATAAAAATACTTAGATTCCGTATCATTGACTTTGTATTTGATAATCGTTCCTGCTTGATAAGTGTCTGGTGTATTTTTTATTTCGACACAAGTTGCTTCTTCTCCTGTTACACAAGTATTAGCATCGTACGTATAAATATTTTGAATGTTTGGATTGACTTCTTTTGTGTCAGTAGTCTGGGATTGTAATGCCAATACTCGAATCTTTCCTCTTACCACTTGACCCATCGCTTCATTACCAGTAGCAGAATCGATCCAAAGTCTCAAATCGTAAGTAATCGTTTGTCCTCCTGCGATTGTTCCACTATCGAGTATTCGATTGGGATGACTTCCCGTTTTAGAAAGTAACGCCGTTGTCTTTACCCCATCTTTCATCAACTGATATTTCACGAACGAATCACTCATTCTCGTTTCATCTGCTTCTAAATCGATATCATCGAAATAGATCGTATAATCGCTCGCCATTTCCCCATGATTTTCTAACGTAAAGTGATAGGGATCCAAAGTTTCTCCTACTTCATCTAAAGTGGGCACTGCTTTTTCTTGACTTATTCCCATACTGTTTTCATCGTTTAATATGATAGATAGTGTTCCTGCTTTTAAGACATTTACTTTCGTTCCCTTTAATTGTAACGTAAACCATGCGTAAGTTCCTCCAAGCACAAAAACAAAAATGAAAAGGATAAAAGCCAAAGTGATAAACACCTTCTTATTACATCTTTCTCTCACCATTTTATTCTCCAATCTTTAATATAAAGATAACACAAATAAAGGATAAAGGCAATGTATAGATAAATAATAAATACATTTTTTCAAACGAAAAAGAGCTACCGCTCTCTTTCTACATCATACCTTCGATATTTTTTTCGACTTTTTTAGTCATTTGGTTTACAGCATGTTTGACGTCTTCTGTAGCATGAGGATTCATTTTCTTATAAGCAGCCCATGCTCCGTATCCTGCCATACCTAAAGCAGCAATCGTAAGACCTGTCTTCATTTTCATTCTTATCACCTCATTAGAAAATATGATCAGTACAACTTGTACCATTTTTAGTATGGAATAAGAAAGTTTACTTTATACTGGAATTTAACATTTCCTTAATCGATGTTCTTCGAATATCCGATTCATTGTTTTTAGAAGCCATGACAAGTGCTTCCATATCACCTAATAAAATCAATTTCTTTTTACTCCGTGTAACGCCAGTATAGACAAGTTTTCGATAAAGCATTTTACCGTAATCTTTAACCATAGGCATCAAGATAACATCGAATTCACTTCCCTGTGATTTATGAATCGAAATCGCAAAACCATGTTTAAATTTGGAAAAATTAGAGGCCGTATATTTTACCACATTTCCGTCAAAGTTAATATAGATAATCTTTTTATTCCCATTTTCGATTTTTTCAATAATGCCAATATCACCATTGTATACATTCTCATCAGGCATATTCGTAAGTTGAATCACTTTATCTTGTTCTCGATAAATAACATCCGTCAAAACAATTTCTTTTTTACTACTACTTTTCGGATTAAACACCTCTTGCAAATGCTTATTTAAAAGATCGATACCATTAATCGTTTTATACATAGGCGCAAGAACTTGAAAATTTCTATAATCAAAATCGAAAAATTGTTGACTAATTTCTTCTAATTTATGAGATAAATCTTTAGAAGAAACAGGAATAAATTCCAAATCACTTCCTTCTTGAAATACCTCTTCACGAACAATACCATCTTTTAAATCGTATGCCAAAGATAAAATATGGGAGTCTTCCCCTTGACGATAAAGCTGATTTAAAAAGACAACAGGAAGAACATTACTTTCGATTAAATCGCGAAGAACTTGCCCAGGCGATACGGATGGTAATTGATGATAATCTCCTACTAAGATAATTTTTGTTTTCGAAGAAAGACCTTTTAATAAATGATCCAAAAGTATTGTATCGACCATACTCGCTTCATCGATAATGACAAATTCGGCATCACTCTTATGATACTCATTAATTGCAAAAGTATTCGTATCCTTGTTCCATTTTAAAAACCGATGAATCGTCTGAGCCGAAAGAAGGGTCGCTTCACTCATTCGTTTACTAGCTCGACCAGTAGGAGCAAGTAATACTAATTTGTCTTGTAACGATTCATAACTAAGATTATGTTTTAAGCGATAAAATTCAACAATAGCTTTAATGATCGTCGTTTTTCCTGTACCAGGTCCGCCAGTAATAATCAAAAAATCGTGTAGATAAGCCTCTTTAATCGCCTGTTTTTGATCTTTGTTGTAAGTAATATCAAAGTATTCTTCCAACTCTTTTAAATCGTGATCCAGCGAATCCTCTTCGTGGATCTTACCCTTAGCAAGCATGTTAAACCGATTCGCAATATTCCTCTCCGCATCGTACATTGCTCGCAAATAATATTTATCTTCCAGTTTAACCAGTTTTAAATCGCGAAGAAGCAGATCGAATGCCATTTCGAATTCCTCTTCCGTAATAGGACAAGCAAGAACTTTCACTAAATAATGAAAAATCTCAGGACCATACAAATAGCAGTGTCCTGTCGCATTAGAAACTTCTTCAATCACATAGAGTATTCCTGCTTGAAGTCTTCTCGTATCGTTTTTTGGAATCTCTTGTCGCAAAGCAATCGCATCGATTTTTTTAAACGTAATTTCGATAAAGTCTTCCATTAACTGATAGATATTTCGTTCGACAACTTCCATCGTTTTACTACCGTATTTCTTATAGATCATCATACTATCTTTCGTCGAAAAACCAATGTCAGTAAGATCGAGAATGACTTGATAACTCGCTTGATATTCGACGAGTTTATCATGAAGAATTTGAACGTTCTTTTCTGTTACCGTAGGAATCAAAAGAAGATTATCAGGATGTTCCAAAATGATGGTAAGCGTATCTTTTCCTAAGGTATCGACAATTTTCTCCGCTTTCTTCTTCCCGATTCCTTTAAAAAGCCCACTCGTCAAAAAGTCCAAAATGCTGTTTTTTTCTTCAGGCATAACTCGTTCATATGCGGTAACTTGAAACTGTTCTCCATAACGTTCATGACTGACGAGCTTTCCATAAAAAAGATAAGTATCTAACTCATTTAATTCGTGAAAATACCCCGTAAACGTCATCGTTCTTCCCACATAAATATCTAAATCGTCATCACCACTTGCTTCTTGCACCTTAAAAAGCCCAATTGTATATCCCGATTCATTCTGATAAATACTTTTTTTATAGTGACCTTTAATATAAGAATCGCTCATCATTAACCTCCCTGCAAGAAAAAAGAAACGATTTTGTTTCTTATTTATTATAACCGATATTGTTTTCTTCTTCCATCTGATTCATAATATCATCATAAATTTGTTGCCGAATTAATTCTTCCTCGCTCAATTGCTCTTTCTTTGGTGTTTCCTCTTTCATTTCGGAACCTTGGGATGTGGATGGTTTTTGGAAAAATTCATCACCAAACCGGGTTTTTAATCCTTGTCTTACGGCAAAATAGAAACCAGTCTCCATAATAGCAAACACAGTCACACCAAGAACAATATTGCGAATAGTAACCCCACGACGATAGAGTTTATTTTGCACCTTCGCATGCATCAAGGTATAATCGAGAGACTCTTCTTTATTAAGACCAGTATCTTCTTTCGATAATGTAATTTGGATATTGCAAACGCCACTTTTATGAGATTCTCCACTTCGATTTAAAAATTGATAAGTCGCTTGATCCTCTACTTCTTTTCTATCGACATGATTATACTGCTTAAACCCCATTAAAAAATGTTTTTCTAGTTCCTCTTTTGTAGCAATCCCAAGTGACTTTTTCCCATTTGAAAAAAAGCTCCTAACCTCGTAAAATCCTTTTTTTGTATTGCTTGGCACAATAATTTGTTGTCCATCTTTTGGATCTAATTTATGATTCTCTTTCACTTTGTACACCTCATCTTATAAGATTATTATACTAAAGTATGCGAATTTTGTCTACTAGAATCGATCTCTTTTCCCAATAAATAAGGATAATTACTATCGGTAAGTAGCACACGTACCATACGACCACTTGGAAAAACGCCTTCTACTTTGACAAGTAAATAGTTAGAAGTATGCCCATAACTAAAGGAATCTTCACTTCGTTCAATCAAAACATCGAGCTTCTTTCCTATAAATTTATTGCTGTATTCCATTTCTAATTCTTTGGATAAAGCAAGAAGTCTCCTAGAACGTTCCTTTTTCACAACAGGATCAATTTGATCATCCATGGAAGCAGCTTTCGTTCCCGTACGAACCGAATAAGGAAAAACGTGGATTTTGCTAAACGCAAAGGATCTCGCAGTAGCAAGTGTCTCTTCAAAGTCTTCATCACGTTCCCCGGGAAAACCAACGATGATATCCGTCGTAATAGAAATATGAGGACGAATGCAACGTATCGCCATCAACTTGTCACGAAAGTAAGCAAGATCGTATTTCCGGTTCATTTGTTTTAACACAACATCACTTCCCGCTTGAAGAGGAATATGTAAATGATCGACAATGATCGGACTCTCTTCAAGAACCGCAAGCACATCGCTCGTTAGTTCTGTAATTTCGATCGAAGAAATGCGAAGACGAACCAATCCCTTGATTCTAACAAGTTCTTTTAACAAATCAGCAAACGTCGTATCCAAATCTACCCCATAATTTCCAGTATGGATTCCCGTCAACACCACTTCTTTATAACCATTTTGAACAAGCGTCCTAACTTCGGAAAGAACATCTTCTTTCTTTTTGGAACGACACTTTCCTCGAACGTAAGGAATAATACAATAACTACAAAAATTTTCACATCCATCTTGGATCTTAACGAACGCCCTCGTCCTACCCTCAAATGCTTGAACGTTCATATCTTCGAATTGCACGTAATCTTCTTCGTAAATACGTCTAATTTCTCGTCTTTCTTTAAAAAATTCATCCAAAAGAGAAACGATCTTACTCTTATCTTTATTCCCTAAAACAATATCGAGTCCATCCTCATGATACTGATGATTTGCTTCAATAAAACAACCCATTGCCACAATACAAGCATCAGGATTTCTTCGAATAGCACTTCGAATCATCTTCCTACTCTTCACATCCGAAGTGTTTGTAACTGTACATGTATTGATAATATAAACATCACAAACATCCTCAAAAGAAGCAATTTCATACCCATGTTCTTTTAAAAGTGATATAACGCATTCACTTTCGTACAAGTTTACTTTACACCCAAGTGTATAAATGCCAACTTTCATAATACCCCTTCTTCCTAAACGTGCTTATTATAACGAAATGACAATGGAAAAGTCAAGAAACATCGTCTCTTTTCAAACAAAAAGAAGAGTTTCCTCTTCCCCAAAAGAAATCCTAATCGAGCTTTTTCTGAAGTTCCCGCAGTTGTCTCAAAAACTCGTTTGTCTTCCGAATCTCTTCATCCAATTTATCGTAATTAGCCGTGTTTTCAAGTTCGAGTTGATTTTCACTAGCCTGTAAAGGGGGAGAAATAGATGTCTCTTTTGCCCTCATTTCGCTAGGTCGAATACTAGCAGTAACTTTACTATTCGAACGATCCTGATACAATCCAAACACAGGTGAAATCACAGGACTAGTACGAAACTTCTTATCATCGAAATCAAAAGGCGCTTTTAGAAGATCCTCTTCTTGATTCTCAGGTAATGGCTTCTCCATCATATCTAGATTCATATTGACAACAGGTCGAGAAGGTTCAACTGGTGCATCTTTTTTCGTATCTTCGTAACGAGATTGTAACTCATCGATACTAATCGGACTATCTTCTTCGGCATACTGCTTCACTTCGTTTTGAGAATACATCTGTTTTCCCTTTTGTAAAAGTTCTTCCAAACTGATAATCGCATTTTCTTCTTGTTCGCTTTCAAATTCATGAATAATCGAATTCACATCAGGTTCCTCACGCTTTTCCAAAGCTTCTGTAAGCTTTTGAAGTTCGATTTGAGCACTCGTCTGATCCAACACAGGATCGATATATTTCACTTCCGGTTCTTCCTTTATAGGAGAAGTCATCACTGGTTCCTCACTTTCCTGCTTTAAAGGCTTAACAACTTTTGGTCTTTCTCTAGGAGCTTCAACAAGTTCCACTTCTTCCTCCTCATCGTCCTCTTCCTCTTCAACAAAAAACTTTTTCTTGCCCTTTTTATCAAAAACCAAAATACATACGATAACGACAATCATCACAAAAATCAAACCGTAAATAAACAAAACTTCTGGCGATAAGAGTACATCCATAAAATCTTTCACACAATTCACCCCATAAAATGATATCGAATCATACTAAGTATACAAAGAGAAGCTGTCTCTGTTCGAAGGACACTACTTCCTAACGTAACAGGAAGAAAACCACTCTCTATAAACAAATCTTCTTCTTTTTTCGTAAACCCACCTTCTGGTCCGATCACTACTATTATTCTATCATCCTTTGATGTATTTGATAAGACCCTTTTTATACTCCTTGACAGCTCATTTACAGTACAGAGAATCTTAACATCGAAGTCAAGAGAACATAAAGATTCAACGGACATAACAGAATGAACCGTCGGAACAGAAAGACGTTTAGACTGTTCACTTGCTTCCTTCACAATTCTTTGCCACCGTTCTCGACGCTTCTCTTCTTTAGAATCAAGCTTAACCACCGAACGATCCACCATAAGAGGAATCAAAGAAGAAACACCAAGCTCCGTACTCTTCTGCAAAATAAGATCCATCTTCTGTTCTTTGACTAACGCCTGAGCAATCGTAACAGAAGGAAAATCTTCTTCGTATACCACTTCCCGAACAATCTTTAAAAGAAAAGAAGTATCTTTCTTCTCAATCGTTGCATGATAAAGTTTCCCATCGAATACCACCTCGACAACATCATGAAGATTCATCCTCATAACAGTATGAATATGATACCAATCAGAATCGTTTAAAAACAGAAAAGAATCCCTCTTATCTTTCGCAAAATATCGCTGCACAAAAATCCCTCTTTCTAAAAAAGTATTATAACACAAGAACAATATTTTTTTAAAAGAAAAGCAAGATTATCTCTTGCTTTACAAAGTTTATTTATCAATGACGACGACAGCACGGACACCGCAATCACCACTATTTGTTGTATTGCCTGCATACATTCCAGTACCTATTATATAATAAGCAAAATAATTATAGGGACGTCCTGCTTCTGCTGACATAGTCCAATAACTATTATCATTTTCAAGATAATTAATACCATTATTTAAATAGTTGTACATCCATTTAGGGCAAGTGTTATGCTCAATGGAACATCCTAACTGCATTGCTTCTTGTACCGTAATCATACGAGCTCTCATACTATACTCCGATAAAGTATACGTATTAGTATAACACCTTGAAGTTTTATTACATCCAGTATAAGCGTTCGTTTTAAATACTGTAGTTCCCATTTTAAAACTTTGAGATTTAACATTGTTCCACCCTGCTGTCGCACTATTCAGTGCACTTATAGCAGTTGTTGGTCCCTTTGTGCTATCATTGCTTGAAGAATACCAAGCAGTTTTCTTAACCGTATTTTCTCTTTGCTGCATAACTAAAGTATCTCCCTCATCAAACATGACATGAAAATATTTTGTTGTACTAGAATTAACTTTATATTTGATAATCGTTCCAGCTGTATACGTTGTCTGCGGTCCTATCTTGACACAGGTAGATTCTTCTCCAGTATTACAATTGCTTGTATCATATCGATAAACCGCCACAATATTTGGATTGGAAGGTCGAATAATCGTTATATTTCCATTTGGATGTGTTACCGTTCCTCCTACAAATGTCGCACTACTACTTCCTCCTGTAATCGTCTTCCAATCGAAACTACGCCCTGTCTTATTGTCAATTGTCGTAAGTCCTTTATTACTTATCCCACTCTTATAAAATGCATTGCTTCCAATTGATGTAACTGTCGTTGGTAGAATTACACTCGTTAAACTATTATCGCGGAAAGCTTCTGTCTCTATTGTCGTTACCCCGCTCGGTATCACCACACTAACCAAGTCATTGTATGCCATCGCTTTACTACCAATCGTCTTAACACTTGTTGGTATGATAACATTCGTCCTCTTACTTCCTCCATAACTCACCAACACACTCGTATTGTTACTTCCATCACTATTCTTTTGATAAAAGAAAGCTTGACTATCAGCAAGTTTATTGTTATTGAAAGCAGCATTTCCTAAATACGTTAAATTATTCGGAAGTGTCAAAGTCGTGATTTGATTGCTTAAAAACGCTTCATTATCGATTCTTGTCACAGCACCTGGTATAACGACACTTGTTATATTCTTATTAGAAAAAGCATTATTCCCAATCGCTTGTACTAGGACTCCTTGAATCGTGTTTGGTATTGTTACATCACGTATCGTTTCAGAACACAAATAATCATGAATTGTTCCTGTACTTGCATCAAAAGCAAAACAACTCTCTCTTACGGCAGATCCTTTCATTTGTGCTCTTAAACTAGCTTGCAACGAATAACTACTTGCTTCCTCTTCACTGACACTCTCATCAATCCATAGTCTTAATTCATATTCATTAGTAACTCCTGCTTCCATTACTCCTGTATCTAATACTCGTTCCCCTTCTACTACTGTATTCGATAATGTATCGATAGGCATCGCTTCCTGATTCTTAACAAGTTGATATTTTACTTTATCATCGTTTGTTCCTACACTTCGCATTCTAAACGTACTAACATCATCTAGTGTTACGGTATATTCTTTTTCTTCACTAGCTGTATTCTTTAATGAAAAGTGATAGGGTTCTAGTTTCACTCCTTCTTCATCAGTAGTTGGTACATTCCCATCTTCACTAAAACCAATCGTATTACTTCCTAACACAGCCATATTTAAATCTTCTTCATTTACTACTGTTTCTGTTACTTGTGTGGCAACGACTCTTAGTTTTCCTCTTACCACTTGTCCCA
>CAZJKO010000033.1:0-11898 GCA_964546995.1 uncultured Muribaculaceae bacterium
CTCGTTGTCTCATTCCGCCTGAAAGAGAGTCAGGATACTTATCCATAAAATCACCAAGGCCGTATGTGGTTAGCAAGTGTTTCACATATTCGACATTTTCTACCGTAACATCGTGATTGATCTCTAAGCCGACAAGACAGTTTTCTAAGATAGTTCGCCATGGAAAAAGGGAATCGCGTTGAAGCATGTATCCCACTTTGACAGAAGGCTTCAAAAACCGAATCGTTCCACCTGACTTTTCTTCAAGTTCAGATAAAATGGACAAAATCGTACTTTTGCCACATCCGGAAGGACCGACAATTGCTACAAATTCCTTATCTTTTACTTGAAATGAAACATCTTTCACCGCCACAATTTCTCCGTTAAGATCGTGATAAGATTTCTTAAGATGATCGATTTCTAAAATAGAATTCATACTAGTCCTTTTGATAAATTAATTCATCGTAATCAACTGTGTTTTCAAGTTCGCCACTTGCTTTCATAATCGTTTGCAAATGATCGAAAGACTCTTTAGTAAATGTCGTCGTTATAGGCCATGCATCTCCACCTTTATAACGATCGATGACTTTAACTAAATCGTTTTTAGAAGTATCGGGAAATTGCTTCATAATTTTATCGGCAATAACTTCACTATCGTTTTCATGAACAAAATCGAGTCCCTTTTGAATCGCTCTTGTAAATTTTTCGATAATTTCAGGATTTTCTTCTAAATAACTAATACGAGCACTATAAGAAGTGTAAGGAACAACTCCTCCTAATTCTCCAATATAGGCAACGACGTATCCAAATCCTTGCTGTTCCACTTGTAGAGCATTTGGTTCAAATAGCGTAACAAAATCGCCTTGACCTCCGATGAAGGCTCCACTCATAGCAGCAAACGCAACCGAAGTATCGATGGTAAGATCCCGTACAGGATCGATGCCATGTTCTCTTAAAGCCCATTCAAAAGTCATTTCTGGCATACCACCTTTACGTCCTCCAATAACCGTTTTTCCTCGTAAATCATCTAAGGTGAAATTTGTTAATTTCTCACGGGATACCAAAAAAGATCCATCGCGTTGTGTAAGTTGAGCAAATGTTTTTAAATAATCTTTTTCGCCACCATTGTAGACATAAATAGTTGCTTCACTACCAGAAAAACCAATTTCTACATCCCCAGATAGGACAGCAGCAGTAACTTTATCTGCTCCAGGTGTTAAAATTAGTTCTAAATCGAGTCCTTCTTCTTCGAAGTAACCATTTTCGAGTGCTACATACTGTGGTGCATAAAAAATCGTATGAGCAACTTCTGCAACACGAATTTTTTTAAGATCATGGTTCGAATTGAAGTTTAAAAACAAAGCAGCGACCAATACGATGAGTAGGACAATCCCAATGATATAAATCGTAAACTTTTTCATATTTTCCTCCTTTATATGATACACCGTATTATACGTAAAGAGGGGATATTTGGTGATGGCAATTTGTCTAATTGAAAAAAATATCCAAATTTCATGAAAAAGATAATGCGAAAATAAAAAAAAAGTGTTATACTTGATATGTATAAAATAGAGAGGGTGTATCGAATTCGAGAAGCAGTCTTTATTAAGGGTGACAAAAAGAGTATGAAGGAGTGAAGATGTATGTTAAAAGCAAGTATTGGTCATAGTATAAAAGAGGATGCTTATCAAGCTGGATATGAAACAGCTGTAATGGCAGGATCAAATCTCAAAAAACCAAAACTAGCGATGCTCTATACTTCTTGTGTTTACGATCAAGAAGCAGTATTAAAAGGAGTAAAAAGCGCCTTTGGAAAAGTACCAGTAATTGGATGTACTTCGTGTGGGGGAGTCATTGTTCCTGATGGTGTATTAGATAATGAAACAGGGTTTATGGGAATGATGGCCCTAGAAGATAAACAAATGAAAATAGGAGTTGCAGCAAGTCCGAAAAAAGGGGATGCTAGAAAATTAGGACAACGTCTTGCCGTAGAAGCGATTGAAAATTCCAAAACGAACCAGATTCCTAATTACTTTTATATGGTGGCATCTCCCAAAGAAGAAGAAAGTTATTTAAAAGGAATTCAAGATGTCATTGGTAGAGTTCCCTTTTTTGGAGGAAGTGCTGCAGATAATACGGTAAGTGGAGACTGGAAGATTTTCTGTAATGATCAAGTGTTCTCGGATGGATGTGCAGTAGCGTTCTTCTATACAGATAAAGTTATGGGAACAGAATACACAGGAAGTTATCATGAAACAGAAAATGTAGGGGTCATTACCAAAGTCGATAAAAAACGAAAATTAGTAGAAATTAATGGTAAACCAGCACTAGATCAATATAAAGCTTGGACAGGATACAAACAAAAAGAAATAAATGGTAGCAACTTACTAGCTTCGGCAATCTTAAAACCACTTGGAGTAAAACTACCATTAGGAGATGTAACAGTAATTCGTCACCCTATGGAAGGAACGAGTGATAAAGCCATGATGATCGGAAACGATCTAGCAGTAGGAACCGCCGTAATGCAGATGGAAGCAACTGTCGATGAATTGATTAGTGCAACAAAAAAAGCGACAACCGCAGCTAAAAATAAAATCGATACGGATCCTGCTTGTTATTTCTTAATCCACTGTGGAGGTAGAAAAGTAGGAATTGGCGATAGAATTGGAGAAGTATACCGTTCCATTAAATCCGTAACCAAAGACAAACCATTTATTACCGTCTTTACCTTTGGAGAATATGGATATCAAGAACATAGTCAAAATATGTGTGGTGGACTCATGTTATCATTTACCGCAATGAGCGAAGAATAGGAGGAAAAAATGAAGAACTTAATCGGAAGTGAATGGCGTAGTGCAAGTACGTTTGAAACGATCGATGTCGTGAACCCTGCTACAGGTGAAGTGATCGATACCGTACCATATGCTAGCAAAGATGATGTAGATTTAGCTGTTAAAACAGCAGAAAAAGCACAAAAAGAATGGGCGAAAGTTCCATTACATGAACGTGGAACCATTCTCGAAAAATTTGTAACGATCGTAGAAGAAAACAAAGAAGAATTAGCGAAGACCTTATGTATGGAAACAGGAAAACCGATCAGAGAAGCACGTGCTGAAATTGGCAATGTTAGAACCTTTGTGATGGGCTACGTCGAAAAAGCAAAACACATGTATGGTGATGTCTTACCTGGAACAGCCGAAAAAGGTCAAGAAAAAACGATACAATTTACCGTACAAGAACCACTAGGTGTTGTTGCGTGTATCATTCCATTTAATTTTCCAGTGGATCTATTTGGACAAAAAGTTCCATCTGCACTCATGATGGGAAATGCAGTCATTGTCAAACCATCGAGTTCTAACCCTCTAACCCTTCATAAATTGTGTGGTTATCTCTTAGATGCTGGTGTAACACCTGGAGCTATCGAATGTATATCAGGAGAAGGAAAAGTAATTGGTGCACATCTTGCTAGTCACAAAGGAATCCATTTAGTAAGCTTGACAGGAAGTACCAAAGCCGGAATGGAAACCATGAAAAATGCAGCCAACAACTTAACTCATGTCATGTTAGAACTAGGTGGAAACGATGCTTTCATCTTACTAGAAGATGGCGATATCGATTTAGCAATTGAAGAAACCGTATGGGGAAGACTTTACAACACTGGCCAAGTATGTTGTGCAAGCAAACGTTTCTTAGTCCACAATTCAATTAAAGATGAATTTATCGAAAAACTAAAAGCGAAAATCAATACATTAAAAATGGGAAATCCTCTAGAGGAAGATACCGAAATTGGTTGTCTCATCTCCGAAGATGCTGCCAAAAAAGTAGAAGAACAAATCGATGAAACCATCATGGAAGGGGCAACAATCGTCCTAGGAGGAAACAGAAGTGGTGCGTTCTTTGAACCGACGATTTTGGACCATGTAACCAAAAATATGGATGTAGCAAAAGACATGGAAATCTTTGGACCAGTCATTCCTGTTATCGGCTTTGATACCGTTGATGAAGCCATTGAAATTGCCAATAACTCAACGTATGGCCTATGTGGATCCGTCATTACCAACGACATCAAAAAAGCGTTCTATGTAGCAGACAAATTAGAAGTAGGAGGAGCCATCATCAATGGTGCAAGCTTCTTCCGTTCAGCAGAAATGCCATTTGGTGGATGGAAACATTCAGGAATCGGTAATGAAGGAATTGCTTCTACCCTAAAAGAAATGTCTAGAACCAAAACCATTGTTCTAAAAAATATTTATAAATAAAAAGGATTATGTTCTGTTTATGCAGTTCATAATTTTTTTATTAATGAGAATACAATTTACATTTTAATAATTTCACAAACCTTTCTTCAAGACATCGATAAAAAAATAAAGCCTTGCATCATTTTTCTCCTTTCATGCTTAATTATAGATTTCATTGTCGCCAAAATCAATGAGAATAAAATAAGATTTTCTTTCCTCCTTAAATAAAATAAGGTATAATGAATTTGAAGTAGAAAAGATGTGAGGATAACATGTTGGAATTAGATAAATTAAATGAAAAACAAAAAGAAGCGGTACTTTATAACGAAGGTCCTCTTTTAATTATGGCAGGAGCAGGAAGTGGAAAGACGAGGGTACTAACCATGAAAGTTGCCTATTTAATAGAAGAATTAGGCGTAAGACCATATCAAATTTTAGCGATTACCTTTACCAATAAAGCAGCCAAAGAAATGAAGACGAGATTAACTAGTTTGGTAGGAGAAAAAGCACGAGAAATTCAAGTATCGACCTTTCATAGTTTTGGATTGAAATTAGTAAGAGAAAACTGTGAAACGTTAGGATATACATCGAATTTCGTCATCATGGATAGCGATGATTCTCTAACCGTGATTAAAAAGATTTTAAAAGAGATGGATTTAGATCCCAAAATGTATAATCCCAAAGGAATCAAAAACAAAATCAGTGGTTGCAAAAACGAATTGATGAGTGCTTCTGATTACGAAAAATTTGCAGCGAGCGACTATGAACAAGTCGTTTATAAGGTATTTAAAAAGTACGATGAAACCCTAAAAAGAAACAATGCCATCGACTTCGATGATCTTTTAGTTTTACCCATTAAACTATTGAGAAATAATCCTAGTATACTAGAAAAATATCAGGAACGCTACACCCACGTCTTAATTGACGAGTACCAAGATACCAACGAAGCACAGTATTTGTTATCGAAACTAATTAGTGCCAAACACCAAAAGATCTGTGTCGTAGGGGATCAAGATCAAGCCATTTATTCGTGGCGTGGTGCCAATTATAAAAACATTCTAAACTTTGAAAAAGACTATAAAACCGCCAAGACGATTCTATTAGAAGAAAACTATCGCTCTACGAAAACCATTTTAGATGCAGCCAATAGTGTCATTAAAAACAATCACAATAGAAAAGATAAAAATCTTTGGAGTCAAAAAGGAGAAGGAAATAAGATCAAGTACTACCGTGCTTTTGATGAAAAAGAAGAAGCAAGATACGCCATTGGAGAAATCAAAAAACTAAGTGAAAAAGGAATCTCTTACGACGATATGGCCATTCTCTATCGCACCAATGCTCAATCGCGCATTTTAGAAGAAGAGCTATTGAGAGAAAATATGCCCTATAAAGTAATCGGTAGTATGTATTTCTATAACCGTAAAGAAATCAAAGACTTAATGGCCTACTTGAGACTTATTCATAACGAAAAAGACAACGTAAGCTTATTAAGAGTAATCAATACTCCAAAACGAGGGATCGGCCTTAAAACCATTCAAAACTTAACAGAAAAAGCAAACGAAGAACAAAAAAGTATCTACGAAGTGATCACATCTTCCAAAGAAATGGAATTTAAAAAACTGATCGAAAACTTAAAAAAGTTAAAAGACAATGTCACCTTAACTGAACTCATTGATAAAGTCCTCGATGCATCGGGATTAAGACAAGAATTAGAAAACGAAAAAACATTAGAAGCAGATATTCGTCTTGAAAACCTAGAAGAGTTTAAATCGATAACCAAAGCCTTTGAAGAAAGGGAAGGTTTAGTTTCACTAGAAGATTTCTTGATGGAAGTAAGTTTAATTAGTGATGTTGAAGAATACAAAGATGGAACCAATAGGATCAGTTTGATGACGGTGCATTCCGTCAAAGGCCTCGAATTTGATTATGTCTTTGTCGTAGGATTAGAAGAAGGAATTTTCCCTCACATGAATTCGATGATGGACAACAATGAACTAGAAGAAGAACGACGTCTATGCTATGTTGCCATCACAAGAGCAAAAGAAGGTCTCTACTTAGAAAATGCAAGACGAAGAACGATCTTTGGAAAAGATCAAATCAATCCTCCAAGTCGCTTTTTAGGAGAAATCGATTCCACCTTAATGGAACCGATCGGAAAAGAAGAAAAAGAAACATTCGAAAAAGAAGAGCATTTCTATGAAGAAGATATGTCTTACGAAGTAGGAGATTATGTCTACCATGATACCTTTGGAGCAGGAAGAGTGACAGAAGTAACGAATACCCTTGTGACCATTGCGTTCAAGTTACCATATGGTATAAGAAAATTAATGAAAAATCATAAAAGTTTAAAGAAGGTGATATAAATGATAAAAAAAATTAGAAAAGCAGTCATTCCTGTCGCAGGACTTGGAACGAAATTCTTACCTATTACGAAAACGATTGCGAAAGAAATGCTTCCGATCGTCGATCGACCAGCTATTTCCTATATTGTAGAAGAATGTATTAAAAGTGGAATTGAAGAAATTATCTTTATTACAAGTAAAAGAAAAAAACAAATAGAAGACTATGTCACAAGAGATTTATTCTTCGAAGCAAAACTAAAAGAAGGAAAAGAGAAAGAATCGTTAAAAGCATGGGAAGAAATGATTCAAAATATCAAATTTACCTTTATTGATCAACGAGAACAATTGGGAAGTGGCCATGCCATTTATTTAGCAAAACAAGCGATTAACGAAGAAGACTTTGCCATTCTCTATGGAGATGATGTCATGGTTGGAACGACACCGATTTTAAAACAATTGATAGAAATTCATGACCAACACCAAGCCAATGTCATCGGTGTTCAAAAAGTACCATTAGAAAAAGTAAGTCGTTACGGTATGATTGCCTATAACCAAGAAGGAAAGATTGACCATATCGTTGAAAAACCTACTCAAGAAGAAACGCCATCCCTCGATGCTGGACTAGGAAGATATATTGTCAGTAGCAATATCTTTCGCGAACTAGAACAAGTGACTAAAGCCCCAAATGGCGAATATCAATTAACGGATGCCTTAACAACCTTAATGAAAAAAGAAGCATTCTATCCTTGTCAAATCGATGGAACTTATTACGATATAGGAAATAAATTAGGGTATTTAGAAGCCAATCTCGCTTTAGCTTTAGACAAAGAAGAAATGAAAGAGTCCGTACAAAAAATACTAAAAAAACACATGAAATGAATCAAGGTGAAACAATGAAAGAACGTTATCAAGAATTAGTAGAATTATTAAACAAAGCAAACTATGAATACCATGTCTTAGATAAACCGACAATAACCGATCAAGAATACGATAAATATTTACGAGAACTATTGACGATCGAAAGTGAACATCAAGACTGGATAAGAGAGGATTCTCCATCTCTTCGAATTGGTGGCGAAGTGATCGATGGCTTTGAAAAAGTAACGCATGAGATTCCGATGTTAAGTTTAAGTAATGTTTTTAATGAAAGTGAACTCCTTGCGTTCGATCAACGTATCAAAAAAGAAAACGTTACGCCAAGTTATGTATGTGAACTAAAAATAGATGGTCTTTCTGTCTCTCTTCATTATGAAAAAGGAAAACTAACCAAAGCTGCAACAAGAGGAGATGGTGTAATAGGAGAAGATATTACCCATAATGTCAAAACCATCAAAACAGTTCCACTAACCTTAAAAGAACCAATCGACATCGAAGTCCGTGGAGAAATTTACATGAGCAAAGAAACACTACGGAAAATTAACGAAGAACGAAAAAAAGAAAATCTTCCCCTTTTACAAAACCCAAGAAATGCGGCAGCAGGATCAATTAGACAACTAGATTCCTCTGTTGCCGCCAAACGAAACTTAGACTGTTTTATCTATCACTTGCCCAATCCCCTAGATTATCATATTACTACCCATCAAGAAGCTTTAGATTACATGGAAAAGTTAGGCTTTAAGATCAACCCCAACAATCGGTTAGTAGGAAATATCGAAGAAGTAAATCTATTTATTCAAAATGCCACTAAACATCGCTATGAACTTCCTTACGATATCGATGGCATTGTGATTAAAGTAAATAGTATCTTAGAACAACAAAAACTAGGTTTCACCGCAAAGTATCCCAAGTGGGCTACTGCCTATAAATTTCCCGCTGAAGAAGTATTGACGAAACTAAGAGAGATCATTTTTACCGTCGGAAGAACCGGACGAATTACGCCTAATGCCGTCTTAGACCCCGTCATTGTCATGGGATCCACAATCTCAAGAGCAACGCTCCACAATGAGGAATACGTAAAAGAAAAAGAAATCAAAATCGGAGATATCGTATCAATCAGAAAAGCAGGAGATGTCATTCCTGAAGTCGTAGAAGTCAAAAAAGAACGACGGACTGGACAGGAACTTGACTTTGAAATGATTGAAAATTGTCCTATCTGTGGAAGCGCTTTACAGAAGAAAAAAGACCAGGTTGACCATTACTGTATGAATACAAAATGTCCAGCAAGAAGAATCGAATCGTTCGTTCACTTTGTCTCAAGAAATGCCATGAACATTGATGGACTAGGGGAAAGAATCATTGAAGACTTCTATAATTTAGGGTATTTAAAACATCTACCTGACATTTACAAATTAGAAGTTCATCGCAAAGATTTGACACTACTAGAAGGATACGGTGATAAATCGATTGACAACCTACTTGACGCTATCGAAGAAAGCAAAAAAGCATCGCTAGAAAGATTCCTATTTGGATTAGGAATTCCACACGTCGGAAGTAAGACGGCCAAAATTTTAGCAAGTCGCTATCATACATTAGAAGCATTACAAGAAAAGACGGAAGAAGAATTAACAGAAATCAATGATATCGGTGAAATTATAGCTAAAAGTGTCACTGACTTTTTCCAAAACGAAGAAAACATCAAAACGATTAACGAATTAAAAGAAATTGGACTAAACACCAAATACTTAGGACCAAAAACAGTGGAAAAGGAAGACTTTGCAAATAAAAAATTTGTCTTGACAGGTTCTCTTCAAAAATTAACACGAGAAGAAGCCAAAGACAAAATTGAATCGCTCGGTGGAAAGACCGTAGATTCTGTGAGTAAAAATACATCTGTTGTCATCGTAGGAGAAAATCCAGGAAGCAAATACGAAAAAGCAAAACAATTAGAAATCCCCATTTGGACAGAAGAAGAATTCTTAGAAAAACTAGAAAAATAGTCAAAAATGCACAATAATTGTGCAAAAAGGGGTTTAAAAAAGGAAAAATGCACAATATTTTGAAAATTTTGTGCATTTTTTAAACTTTAATGCTAAAATATAAGTAGGTGATAACAATGGAACCAATAAAAGTAAAAAGATTGCCAATAGAATATAACATAGATAAAGAATTGTTAACATTAATTTCTGAAGCAAATCAAAAATATGGAGAATACAAATCAAATCTAAAAAATAGTAAATTCGACTCACGTTTTTTTCTAGATTCGATTATATTAAGCGAAAGCTTAAAGTCAACTCAAATAGAAGGTACTCAAATATCACAAGATGACATGTATTATTTAAAATATATGCCTAAAACGGATGAAAATCTTGAAATTCAAAATCTAAAAAAGGCAATAGAATTTTCAAAAGAATATTTAAAAGAAAATCCAAAAATTGATATGAAATTCTCAAATACAATTCATAAAATGCTATTAGATAGTGTTAGAGGCTCAGAAAAAGAACCGGGCAAAATTAGAACAATCCAAAATTGGATAGGACCAAAAGGATGCACGATGGAAGAAGCAATATTTATACCACCAGTTCCCGAAGAAGTAGGCGTATTACTGGATAATTTATTTGAATATATGAATAATGCCTATATAGACCCCGTTTTCATCAATGTAGCAATATCTCATTCCCAATTTGAAACGATACATGCGTATCGTGATGGAAATGGTCGCTTAGGCAGAGCATTAATACCTCTTCAAATGGCACTATTATTAGATGATGATCCTATTTTATTTTTATCAGAAGTAATTGAATTATATAAACCGAGTTATCATAAATTCTTAAATGAAAGTAGAAAAGGTAATATGTTAGGATTTATTAAATTCTTTTTACAATGTATTATCGAACAATGCAATAACAATATTGCTAAAATAAATCGCATTAAGCAAATATATTTACAAGATATGAAAAAAATTGAATCATTAAAAAGCAATGCAATCTATAGAATTATGCCTACCATAATGAGACAAATTGTATTTACAAAAAGGGAAATAGAAGAAGAAACAGGTGTATCGAGAAATACTGTCTCAACATTAGTTGATAAATTAGTAGAACTTGGAATTTTGGTTCAAGACTCAACTCATACAAAATTAAGTTATAAATACGAATCTATCTATAATGTGTTTGTAGGAAAAGATATGATGTAAAATGAAATATAATATAAGGAAAGCTTCGTTAAGTGAAGCACAAATAGTAAATTCGTTTTTAACTAAATTAATACAAGACGAGAAACAATACAATGAAAATATTAATGAAAAATGTATTGTTTCATCTCTTTATGAAAAGTTAATTACGAACGAAAACAATTGTATAATAGTAGCAGAGTGTAATAATCATTTGGTAGGATACTTATATGGATATATGCAAAACATAGGAGATGCTTATCTTTCTCCAGTAGCACAACTAGAAGCTATGTTTGTTAATGAAGAAAATAGAAATAATGGTATTGGTAATGAACTAATTAAAGAATTCAAACGATGGGCAACAAATAAAAATGCTAAATATATTGAATTAAAAGTTTGTAACGATAATAAACCAGCAATAGAACTATATCAGAAAAATGGTTTCAAAAATATCAAAAGTATTATGTCTATAGATTTAAAAGAAGATTAGGAAGAATGTAATAGATATAAAAGGCTTGGAAATTCAGTTCAAAATTCAACTCATACAAAAGAAAGTACTTCAAAAATAAGAACAAATATTATATAATGAATACGAGGTGATACAAATGAAAAAGGGAAAAGTAGAAAAAATTGAAAATGAAGAACAAAAACAAAAGAAACTAAACAAAATAGCAAACATCATCATTGGAGTTGTTCTAGTAGTAGCACTCCTAGTAGGAATTGACTTATTGTGTATTACCAAAGGAAATGTAGGACCATTTTTCGCCATTCGTACAAACGTTTATAAAGATGGAGGTACCAAAGTATATTATGGTTTAGGTTATAAAGTCATTAAATATAACCAAATCAATGGAAAAAAAGGAACCAAAGTAGGATTTTGGACCATGCCATATAGCGTCGAACCAACAGAAGTAAGCATTTTAGATCTCGCATTGAGATATGGAAATGATGCAAGAGGTACCTATAAAAAGTATTATGATGAGTATTTAAAAATAACAGGAACTGTGGAAACAGTCGATAATCAAAACAAAATTGTAACATTGCGTTACCAAGATCAAGATGCAAAAAACAAGTATACACTAGATTTAGTAGTAGAAACCAATTTGGAAGATGTATCGATGTATACCAAAGGACAGACCGTTACCATAAGAGGTAGCTTAAAAGATTACAAAGAAAAAACCAAAGATGCTCCAGCCCAACTCATTTTCCGTGATGGCTATATTGGAGACTAAAAGAAACGAAAAGAAAGAAGTGATCGGGATGTTACTAGTGAAAAAATCCATGCGGGGGG
>CAZJKO010000034.1:0-11581 GCA_964546995.1 uncultured Muribaculaceae bacterium
TAAACGGGTTTCTTTCGGGAAACCTCTTTTTTGTTAAAGAAAAAAATGCTATAATCAAAAAAGAGATAGAAAGGAAATGAAAAATGAAAAAAACGATACGAGACTACGATTTAGCAGGAAAAAAAGTAATCATTCGTTGTGATTTCAACGTTCCAATAAAAGAGGGAGTTATTTTAGATGATACGAGAATAAAAGAAAGTATCAAGACGATAAAATATGCCATTGATCAAAATGCCAAAGTAATTCTCCTATCGCATTTAGGAAAAGTAAAAGAACAAGAAGATAAGAAAAAGAATAACTTGGCCCCTGTTGCGGAAAGACTTAGTGAGTTGTTAAATCAGAAAATAGA
This sequence comes from uncultured Muribaculaceae bacterium, assembly GCA_964546995.1. GTDB lineage: Bacteria > Bacillota_I > Bacilli_A > RF39 > UBA660 > CAZJKO01. Next base: position 350 of record CAZJKO010000034.1, read on the forward strand.
GTTTGTTAGTGAGACGAGAGGACAAAAATTAGAAGAAGCTGTCGATAAATTGACAGAAAAAGATGTTTTGCTCGTCCAAAATACAAGATACGAGGATTTGGATGGAAAAAAAGAAAGCACGCTCGATGAATCTCTTGCTGCATACTGGGCATCCCTTGGAGATATCTTTATTAACGATGCCTTTGGGACAATCCATCGCGCTCATGCTTCGAATGTAGGGATTGCTTTGCACTTGCCGAACGGTATTGGCTTTTTAGTAGAAAAAGAATTAAACGAGTTAGATGTCTTAAAACACCCCACACATCCTTACTATGTTATTTTAGGAGGAGCCAAAGTAAAGGACAAAGTAGGAACCATCAAAACGTTTGTTACCCAAGCAGACAAAGTATTGATCGGTGGTGGAATGGCTTTAACGTTTTTGAAAGCCCAAGGATACGCTGTAGGAAAATCGTTAGTAGAGGAAGAAAGTATTCCGTTCTGTAAAGAAATATTGGCAAACTACGAACAAAAGATAGTATTGCCAACTGATTTTAAAGTAATAAAAGAGAATGAAACGATTCCTGTGGATAAAGTATTAAACGCAATCGAATCAGAGGATAAAGCCTTAGATATTGGACCAGAGACGGTAAATAGTTATAAAGAAATCATCAAAAATGCCAAGACCATAATGTGGAATGGACCTTTAGGTGTCTACGAAATCGATGCTTTTGCAAGGGGAACGAACGATCTATTAAATGCGGTTGCATCACTTTCTGCTACCACTGTATTAGGTGGAGGAGACATTGTTGCAGCAGCAACCAAGATCGATGTCAAAGACAAAGTAACCCATGCATCGACTGGAGGAGGAGCAACCCTTGAATACTTAGAAGGAAAGGTCTTGCCAGGGTTAGAAGCGATAGAAGAAAGAGGTTAAGTATGGAAAAGATAGAGACAGAAGGACTCGTTGTAGCGAATCCCTATAATGATAAACATATAGAAGCAACCAAAGAATTTGAAAAAAAACTACCAACGAATCTGCCTATCAAAACATCACAAATGTTAAACAAAATCAAAGAACAAATAACCGAACAAGAATATAAGAATAGATATCTAACAGAAGAGGTAATAACAGAAAATATATTTTATGGTGAAAACGGGGAATGGAAAAGCAGTTGTTATATGGAGTGGGATAAAAATAGAGGAACAACAGAATTGACGATTATCACACCACCCTGTTATCAAAAATTAGGATATGCAAGCAAGCTTTTAACACAATTAGAACAAGAACTTTTTCAAAACAGTGGTATAGAAAGGTTAGAAATGACGATCGCAAAAGACAATATAGCAAGTATTCGTTTGGCGGCCAAACAAGGATTTTATTTAAGTGAAGCTAACGAAGTGTATCAAACGTGGATCAAAGAAAATCCCTATGTAAAAGAAGGATCACGAATCAAATAATGAAAAAAATGAAAAAAAATGCCATTGTTCTCCTTCTTGTTTCTTTTCTCGTCCTCTTTTTTGTACTAAAAGATGATTTTGATCAAATCGTAAAAACTCTGTTTACGATGAATCCTATGTTCCTTATTATCGCAGTAATAGGTATTCTTCTATATATCTTTTTTAAATCGCTCGCGCTTTATAGTACGGTAAAAAACGAAGTAGAAGGATATACTTTATGGAAAGCCATTAAACATAACATGATTACGCAATTCTTTAATGGAATTACACCTTTTTCAACAGGAGGTCAACCGATGGAAATATACATGCTCCATCAAAAAGGAATTCGCATTCCGAAAGCAACCAATCTCATCATGCAAACCTTTATTTTTTATCAAGTAGCGTTAGTCTTCTTCGGTATCATCGCAGTAGTATTCAACAGTATGTTTTCTTATTTTAACGTATCGTCCTTACTAAACGGCTTGATCTTATTGGGGTTTTCTATCAATACTTTTGTTGCTATTCTTCTATTTATTGTTAGTTTTTCGAAAAAAAGTAATGCTTGGTTACTAAAAACAGGGTTGAACATCTTAACAAAATTAAAGATAGTCAAAGATAAAGAGAAAACCTATGTCGCTTGGAGAGATCGTCTAGATGACTTTCATGAGTCAGCGAGCCACTTAAAAAAGAACAAAGGCTTGTTTCTAAAAGGAGTAATTTACAACTTTCTAGGTCTAGTATCATACTATATCATCCCACTTTGGATCGCATACAGTATGGGAAGTTATACAAGTATGAATGGATTAGAGGCCATTGTTGCATCAGCATATGTTCTAATTATGGCATCGTTTGTACCAATACCAGGAGCATCGGGTGGGATTGAATACGGCTTTCTTTCCTTTTTTGGAAACTTTATCAAAGGACCAATGTTATCAGCTATGCTCCTAATGTGGCGTTTTGTAACGTATTATTTACCGATGATTTTAGGAGCGATTTGTTTTAGTTTAGACAAAGGAGATGAAGTAAAATGAGAATAGGGCTATTTACAGATACATATCCTCCATATATCAATGGAGTATCGACGAGCGTCTACATGTTGAAAAAAGCTTTAGAAAAAAAAGGACATCAAGTATATGTCGTCACAGTAAGCAATAACAGTTTAAAATTTCAATTTGAAGATGGTGGACACGTAATAAGAATTCCAGGAGTTCCAACAGGAATCTATGATTATCGTTTCAGTCGTATCTATCCTGTGTCAGTAATCAAAAAAATGAAAAAATGGAAGTTGGATGTCATCCATTCCCATACAGAATTTGGAATTGGTATCTTTGCTCGCCTCTTTGCCAAACAATTTAATATTCCACTAGTACATACGTATCATACGATGTATGAAGATTACATTCACTATATTACCAAAGGGTATTTCAATAAATCCAGTAAAAAAATCGTCGAATATTTAACTTTGTTTTATTGTGACAAAACAGCGACAGAACTGATTGTTCCAACAAAAAAAACGTACGATTTGTTTAAAGAAAAGTATAAAGTGGATAAAAATATTCATATCGTTCCAACAGGAATTGAAGTAGAACGTTTCTATAAAGAAAATGTCGATAAAAACAAAACAGAAGCACTAAAGAAAAAGTATCAACTGTTAAAAGGTGATTTCGTTTTACTATTTGTCGGAAGATTAGCAGAAGAAAAAAATGTTGATTTTCTAATCGAAGTCGAAAAGGAAATAGTAAAGAAACAGCCCAATATCAAATTGATGATTGTAGGAGATGGACCAGATAAACCAAAATATGAAAAATTAGCGAAACGTCATCATATCGAAGAGAAAGTCATTTTTACAGGAAAAGTTCCTTGGGAAGAAATCCCTTCATTCTATCAATTAGCAGATCTCTTTTTAACAGCATCGACTTCCGAGACACAAGGGTTAACTGTCGTGGAGGCCATGGCAGGAGGCGTTCCTCCACTTTGTATTGACGATGAAGCCTTTCGTACAGTCGTAGTAGAGGATCTCAATGGACGCTTTTTCCATAATAAAAAAGAATGTAAAAACCAAATTCTCTCCTTGTATGATAACAAAGATGAACGTAAACGTTTATCAAATCAAGCACGAATTAATGCCGAACAATGTAGTTCTAAACACTATGCCGAAAGTGTACTAGATGTCTACAAAAGTGCAATCAAGGGAAAGAAAAATAATTATGGATGGATTCAGACCGCTATAGAAAAAATAAGGAGAGAAAAATGAAAGAAATCATCTTAAATCACAAAATGAATATGACTAAGCAGGATATAGAAACGTATATAGAAGAGTGGAAGCATATAAAGACGGATCATCATATTGTAATATGCCCATCTTTTCCCTATTTACCATATTTTAAAGATTGTCCTTATGATTTAGGAAGCCAAGATGTCAGTGCCTTCCCGAATGGACCACATACGGGTGAAGTATCGGCATCTCAACTTAAATCGTTAAATGTCAAATATACCATTGTAGGTCACAGCGAAAAGAAAGAACAATACCAAGAAGAACGAGGTATGATTCAAGAGAAAATAAAAAGATTAAACGAAGTCGGAATTATCCCTATATTGTGTGTAGGAGAAAAACAAAAGGAAGAATACAAAGAAGTACTAGCAAAAGAACTAAACGACATAGATCTAAAACATACGATAATTGCATATGAACCGATCTATGCTATAGGAACGGGAAATACTCCATCGAAAGAACGAATCGAAGAAGTTGCCGCGTTCATCAAAAACTATGTGAGAGAAAAAACTGGATTAAAACCAAAAGTGCTATATGGTGGAAGTGTAACGAGTGATAATGCGAACATTCTATCCCAAAGCGAAGTGATTGATGGTTTCTTAATTGGTGGAGCAAGTCTATCGATAGAAAACATGAAAAAAATTGTCAAAAGTATGTAAAGTAAATTGATTTAAAAATATAATGTTGCTATAATGAACATAGGGGGAAATGATAATGAATAATTTAGAAGAAATAGTAAAAGAATTTAATGAACAAGTTCGTTTTGTCAGTGAAGAAAACGATTCTGAAGTTTTGGCCCTTTTAGAGAAATATGCTCAAAGAGCCAACATCAGTCACATTACATTGGCAATGTTATCCAATGTGTTCCAGGATGATCAACCAAAGGAAAAAGTAGTATTAAGTGAATTTCAATCAGCATTAAAGAAAACCAAAGAAGAATTAAGTGCCAAACGCTATAAGTTAGAACTTCTAAAAAAAGAAATTAATGATTTAGAAACTACTAGAATAAAAATAGCAAATAAAATCTGCGAAATTGCTGGTCACGATTTTACTCCATGGGAAATAGGAGAAGAAGATACTGCGGATCAAATCTATTACTATCATAGAACGTGTCGCGCGTGTGGACTTGTAGAACAAGAATATAGTTATGAATCACCATACGTCTATATCAAAAAGAATAATCAATAGCACAAAAGGACAAAACGTCCTTTTTTAAATTTAAAAATAGAAAACAATTGAAGATTCGTTTCTTTTTTTGTTACAATAAAATCAAGGTAGGGATATTGTATGGAACAAGAAAATAAGAAAAAGAAACTGTTTATGATCGGAATGATGTTTTGCTAGTATTAATTCTAGTGATAGGAGGAACCTACGCATGGTTTACCCTACAATTAAACGGAACAAAGATAAATGTCCTAAAAGCAGGAACATTATCCCTCATCCTAAATGATGAAAATAGTGTAGGAATTAATAGTGAGAAAGCTGTTCCTATGTTAGATGAAGTAGGAGAGACCTTAGATCCTTATCACTTTACGTTAGAAAATCAAGGGGACCAAGCGAGTGATTATACGATATATTTTGATGATGTGGATCTAGAAGAAAATGAAGCGAGGATGAGTGATTTCCTCGTCAAATATCAACTAACGAAAGATGGAACGAAAAAAACGGAAAAACGAAACACGATAGGAATGCATCCCAACCGTATATTAGACACAGGAACCATTGATAGGAATACCACAATTACTTACGATTTAAGACTATGGATCGATAAAGATACTGGAAATGATGCGATGGGATAAGTCGTAAGGGGAAAGATTAGAGTTCTTGCAACCCAATCGCAACAAATAATGGAGGAACTGCGGTTAGCAAAGATTATGGCTATTGGATGATGACCGCTTATTCCCCTAACGATACTGGTGCTTTAATGGTATATAACAATGGTTTTGCAAGCTATCTTAATACGAAAAGTGGCTACATAGGTGCCCGTGCCGTTGTAGTAATCGATAAATAAAAAGGAGTTCACAAAAACTCGTTTTTTTATGCATCAAATAAAGAAGCTTGACACAATTCTAAGAATTTAGACATCGTTCGACAAAACTAGTGTTTTTTTTCTCTATCAAATTTTTATACTTTAGTATATAATTATACTTGCGTGGTAGTACAAGGAAGGAGAAAATATGAAAAACATTAGAGTACTGATGATCGATGATAATGTCGAATTAGTAAGCATGATTAAGGAGTATTTTAAAGATCACGCTAATATTGAAGTAACCCTAGAAGCAAACGATGGTAAGAAGGGATTAGAATTAATCGAAAACAATCAATCAGAATATGACGTTGTTTTATTAGATCTCATCATGCCTAAAAAAGATGGAATTAGTGTATTAGAAGAGCTAAAGGAGAAAGGCATCGATAAGAAGATTATCGTCTTAACTTCGTACAATGCCCAAGATATGATTAGAAAAGTATCAGAACTAGGAATTCACTATTATATTCTAAAACCATTTGAATTATCAGAATTGGAAAGAAGGATTGAAGAGTGTGCAAACGACGCAAAATATCAGAACAAAGCGATCGATTTATATCACAACAATCTTCAAATTTCAATTACCAAAATATTACATGAATTGGGAATTCCATCTCATATCAAAGGATATCAATACATAAGAGAAGGAATATCTGTCATCTATGAACGACCAGATGTTGTAGGTGGTATTACCAAAGAATTATATCCAGATATTGCAAGTAAGTTTGATACGACAGTATCGAGAGTAGAACGTGCCATTCGTCATGCCATCGAAGTCAGTTGGAATCGAGGAAATTGGCAACTAATGGAAGATATCTTTGGTCATAGTGTCGATATCGACAAAGCAAAGCCGACCAATTCCGAATTCATTGTTACAGTAGCGGATAAATTGCGTCTCGAATTTCATAAAGCTGCAGTAGAATAAACAGAAAACGCCTAAGTGGCTTTTTTTTTAGAAAAGTTTGACAAAAAAAAGAAACACCGCTATACTATAGATAGAAAAATAGTGAGGAGGTTACAATTTATGGAGCGAAAAATAACATCATTCTTGCAGAAATGGAAAAAAGATCTATTAAGAAAACCATTGTTACTATACGGTAGTAAACAGATTGGTAAAACGTATTCTGTCTTAGACTTTGGAACGAGAGAATATAAGAATACCGTCTATTTTGACACCGATAACTATCGTGAACTTCTCGATGTTTTCACCAAAGAAAAAACGATCGATCGTATCATATTAAATCTATCTTTGCTAAGTGGAGAAACCATTTTCCCAAGCGACACCCTAATTATTTTAGACAACGTAAACGATAATACCATTGTCAAAGGCATCAAATTGTTCGGAAAAGAAAAAAACGATTATCACATCGTCATGATTACGTCAAGAAGAGAAAATTTGACGACGTTTAAAGGGGAAGAATTACAGTATAAAAACATGTTCAAAATGGACTTTGAAGAATTTCTCTGGGCGCTAGAAAAACGCCAATTAGCAGATTACATTAGAGAATCATATCGAACCAAAGAAGCGATGCCTTTCCATGCTATGGCTCATGAAATATACTTAGATTATTTAAGAGTAGGTGGTATGCCCGAAGCAGTGCTATCTTACTGTAATAAAGAAAATGAAGCAGGAATCAGTACGGTTCACCAAAAAGTATTAGACACCTATCAAAAAGAACTAAGTGTGACCAATACGTTAATTGATATCACAAGATCGATAGAAGTATTAAAAAGCATCCCTTATCAATTCTTAAAAGAGAATAAAAAATTTCAATATGGCATCATTGGAACGGGAAAAAGAAGCAAAGAGTACGATACTGCAATTGATTCTATTACGACCAATCAATTAAGCTATCGTAGTTACAAAGTGACCAGTATTAAGTCACCCCTCACCAGTTGTCGCGATAAAGATAGTTTTAAACTCTATCTAAATGATACGGGATTACTATATACCATGCTACATTTAAATAGGAAATCACTTATGATGGACGCTAATATAAGAGATATTCTCTATGAAAATGATCTAGCAACATCGCTAGTAGAAGCAGGATATTCCCTTAACTATTATCAATCGGAAGGAAAGGCTGAAGTTAGTTTCATCATCCAAAATCGTTTAGGAGAAATCATTCCGATCGAATTAGCAAGTAAAAACAATGCCAAATCAAAGTCTCTTTCCCTTTTCTTAAGCCGTTTTACAGTAAAAGAAGCACTTCGTATTACAGAAGATAACTTCAAAGTAAAACAAACTATTTACTATATCCCTGTTTATGCCACATTCTGTTTGAAAGAAGGAGCAAAATGAAAAAAATTGTCTTAACGATTCTCGATGGTTTTGGCTATCGTGAAGAAAAAGAAGGAAATGCGATTTTCGCGGCCCATACTCCAACGTTCGATAAATTGTGGAAAGAATTTCCTCATACGTTGTTAAAAGCGAGTGGAAATGCCGTAGGACTTCCCGAAGGACAAATGGGAAATAGTGAAGTAGGACATCTAACAATTGGATCAGGAAGAGTAATCTATCAACCATTAGAACGAATCAATCAAAGCATCAAAGACAAAAGTTTCTTTCAAAACAAAGAACTGATCGATGTCATGAATCATGTAAAAGAAAACGATTCAAAATTACATATCTTTGGTCTTTTGAGCGATGGAGGAGTCCATTCGCATATCGATCACGTGTTAGCACTTCTAGATCTAGCAAAAGAACAAAACGTAAAAAGAGTATACGTTCATGCTTTTTTAGACGGTAGAGATACTCTTCCTGACTGCGCAATCAAATATTTAGATCAGTTAGAAGAACACATGAAAAAAATTGACCTAGGGATCCTAGCGGATATTTCTGGAAGATATTATTCGATGGATCGTGAAAGAATGTGGAATTTGACTGAAACGTACTATCGCTTGTTAGTAGAGAAAAAGGCCCCTAAAATAGAAGATTATCGTACATATATAGAAGAAAGTTATCAAAAAAACATATTCGATGAATTCATAGAACCTGCCATCATCGATAGCGATGGAACCTTAGAGGAAAACGATGGCTTGATCTTTGCCAATTTTAGACCAGATAGAGCAACTCAACTCTTTACTGCAATTACCAACAAAGACTTTCATGAATTTGAAACCAAAACGTTCCAAAACATCAAATTAGTTACGATGATGCCTGTCGAAAAAACGATCGTAACGACGAATGCCTTTCCAACTATTGAAGCCAAAAATACGTTAGGTGTCTATCTTTCGGAAAAAGGATACAAAGTCCTTCGCTTAGCTGAAGCAAGTAAGTATCCGCACGTAACATACTTTTTTGATGGTGGGTTAGAATTAGACTTAGAAGGAACGAAGAAGATCATCGTTCCAAGAAAAAATGTACCAACCTACGATGCTTATCCCAAAATGTCTAGTTACGAGGTAACCGATAAATTGATTGAAGAATTAGAAAACTTCGATGTCGTCATTCTAAACTTTGCGAACTGTGACATGGTCGGACACACGGGTAATTTTAAAGCAACAGTCGAAGCAGTAGAAGCTGTCGATGAAAATCTAGGAAAGATATATCAAAAAGTAAAAGAAATTGGTGGAACGCTTCTCGTTACGGCAGATCACGGGAATGCAGAAGTTATGTTTGATGAACAAGGACACATTATCACAAGTCATACGTGTAACAAAGTTCCATTCATCATCTGTGATGAAAACTACACAGTAAAGGAAGGAAGTCTAAAAGATATTGCTCCGACAATTCTTACATTATTAAAAGAACCAGTACCAGAAGCAATGACAGGAACATCTTTAATCGAAAAGAAGAACGAACCTTTCTAGGAGGAAGATTCGCTCTTTTCTTTTTCTTTTAAAAGGCTAGCAATCATAATGCTATTTTGTCCAAATTTATCCTGTATTTGATCGATCGTTTCCTGGATCTTTTCATCGTTTTGTTCGACTTCAGTTTCAAAAAGAGAAACTTGCGTCACTTTCTCTTCGACAAAATCGCTAAGACGAATACCGATATTGCGAAGGGCATCGCCTCGAAAGGCTCGATCAAATAAAGAACATGCGACTTGATAAATGATAGCTGTCGTATTTGTTGGATTGTCAAGTTTCATCTGATGAGAATAGTTTTCGAAGTCATATGTCTTAAAAGTAACAGCCACCGTCGTTGCATATTCCTTTTGTTTACGTAAATCCCGTCCAACTTCTTCTGCTTGCTGCAACAGGATTTTCTTGAGTGTGGCAGGATCATCGATATCGTAAGCTAACGTTTTTGATGTACTAATACATTTATTCTTAGAAGAATGTGCCTCCACAGGACTATCATCGTAACCATTTGCTGATCTAATCATAGAATCGGCTTGGGATTTAAAGTATTTGCGAAGTCGAACGGGGTCTGCTTTGGCAAGTTCTCCGATCGTATGAATGTGAAGTTGGTGTAAAAGCGCACTAGATTTTTTTCCTACCATAAATAAGTCTCCTACAGGTAGAGGCCACATTTTTTCCTCAACTTCTGTGGAAAAAAGCGTATGAACACGATCTGGTTTTTCAAAATCGGATGCCATCTTGGCACAGAGCTTATTGTTCGCAATGCCGATATTGACAGTGAACCCAAATCTCTCTTTGATTTCCTCTTTCATTTGGTAAGCAAGAGAGAAAAGATCATCGTATAGAAAAGAAGTCCCTGACATATCGAGAAAACACTCATCAATCGAAAACGGTTCTATGTGTGGAGTAAAATGGCTTAAGTATTCCATCAATAATTTCGAATTATGGCGATAGAGATGATGGTCAGGTGGAAACATTTTTAGATTAGGACACTTCCTTCGAGCGGTATAAATGGTTTCAGCTGTTACGACACCCATCTTTTTAGCAACTGGAGATTTTGCAAGAACAATCCCATGTCGCTTCGATTCATCTCCTCCAATAACAGAAGGAATTAAGCGAATATCTTGAGGATACCCTTTCTTTAATAAATCGACCGCAGTCCAGGAAAGAAATGCATTGTTGACATCGACATGAAAAATAATTCGTTCCATAACATGCACCACCTCAAAAATATTATATCAAAAGGAAACATCCTCGCAAATAAAAAAAGAACATATTTTCGTGAAAACAACCAAAGCCTTAAAAAAAAGAAAAAGATGATTTAAACTCCATCAATTTACTATCTATATTATACGTGCTATAATTACAGCAGTTAGGAAGTGATAGAATGGATGATGTATGTAAAACTGGAATATCTTTAAGACCGATGATGAAAATATCAGAAATGATCCCATACTTAAAAGAAAAAAATATTAAATTTGAAATAATGTCTGAATTAGAAGCAGAAAAATATTTAAAATATAACAATAATTATTATAATGTTACAGCCTATAAACATAATTTTGAAAGATATTTTATTGATGGAGAGTTTGTTGATAAATTTATAGATTTGGACTTTGCTTATTTAAAAGATTTAGCTATAATTGATCACAGATCAAGATTAGTTCTATTTAAAATGATTATTGATATTGAACATTATTTGAAAATAAGA
>CAZJKO010000035.1:0-10794 GCA_964546995.1 uncultured Muribaculaceae bacterium
ATTCTTACACCTCTACTCTAATACTGATTATAGTATAATTTTTATTTAAGTGACTTTTTTGTCGATTTTTTAGATAAAAAGACAACAGAAAATACAAGATACCTCTATCCTGTATTTTTGCACAATAAAGAAGGATCAAGTTTTACTTGTCTAGTAAGGTCCCCCCCCGCATGGATTTTTTCACTAGTAACATCCCAATCACTTCTTTCTATCATTATCAAAAGTTTATCATACACTTTTATAAAAGACAACTGTTTTTATGATTCTAGTACTTCTATTTTGTTTACAACAATTTGGATTTTGTCCATCCTTCGTTCGGTGTTTCCGGTGATTTTTAGTAAGGCTCCTTTGGCGATATCACGATAGCGTTCATACACTTTTGGAAATAAAGTAATATCGATCGTTCCTGTTTCATCGCTTCCTACAAAGAAGGCCATTTGATCCCCTTTTTTGGTAGTAATTGTTTTTATTTGTTCGATTAAGACGATGATATCTACGGTTTTGTTGAAGTAGTTTTCAATCATCTCTAAGGGGATGCTTCCTTGATATTTGATTCGATAGGAACTTGCAGGATGGCTACTTAAGTAAAAGCCAAAGATTTCTTTTTCTTGCGTTAAAAGTTCCTTTTTTTCATATTCTTCTACGACTTCGATTTCTGGTTTCATCACAAAACTTGGATCTAGATCTTTGGTTAGTTCGGCATAATTTAACAGTTCATCTAGGTTGTGGATCAACGTCCGTTTGTTATACCCAAACTCTCTAAAGGTATCAGCATAGATTAGTGATTCGATATTCTTTTTACTGACATTATGGATAAATAGACGACTCATGGCATCGAAGATATCTTGGAAAGGTCCACTTTCTCGGGCTTCTAAGATGGCTTTGGTTGAGACGGTTCCTACTCCTTTGATGTTCGATAAGGGAAATAAAATTCTGTTCTTTTCTGCCATATACATACTTCCACTTTGCGATATGGTCGGACGTTCTATGGCGATTTTCATGGCTTTGGCTTCCTCTATATACTCTTTGGTTTTCGATTCACTACCAATGACAGAAGATAAAATGTTACTGAAGAAGAACGTTTTGTACTTGACTTTCAGATAGGCCATTTTATAGGCGATTATCGAATAGGCAACAGAATGTGCACGATTAAAACCATAATTAGCAAAGTGCAATACAAGATCGAATACTTCTTTGGCTTTTTCTTCTTTGTAGCCATTTTGGATACTTCCTTTGATGAATTTTTCTTCTTCTCCTTTTAAGACATCCATTTTCTTTTTGCTCATGGCACGTCTTAATAAATCCGCTTCACCCAAAGTATAGTTGGCCATCTTTTGTGCCACTTGCATGATTTGTTCTTGATAAATTAGAATGCCATACGTATTTTCTAAGATGGGACGCAAGCTTTCATCGAGATATTCGACGGGTTCTTGTCCTTGCTTTCTTCTAATGTACGTGTCGATATTTACAGCTGGTCCTGGTCTAAACAAGGCAATCGCCGCGATTAAATCTTCGAAATGGGATGGTTTTAATTTTCTTAAGAAGTTTCGCATTCCTCGAGATTCAAATTGGAAAATGCCACTGGTTTCCGCTTTGGTAAAAATCTCCATTGTTTCTTGATCATCCATGGGAATCGTATTAAAATCGATTTCTACGTTCATGGTCTTTTCGATATCTTCGATGATATTCATAATCGTCGTTAGGTTTTTTAGTCCTAGAAAGTCCATTTTCAATAGTCCTAATTCTTCTAAATATTCCATGGAATACGAAGTTAAGTACATGTTTGTTGTTTTGGTTAAAGGGATGATGGTATCTAGGGGTACTTCACTCATGACGATCCCTGCTGCATGACTGGATGTATGTCTTGGAAAGCCTTCGATCCGTGCGGCAATTTTATACATTTTATTTAATTGCATGTCGTCATCAATCATCGTTTTGATTTTTTGATCTTGTTCATAAAAGTCTTTTAATTGTAATTTCGATATCGATGGTAAGAGATTACAAAGAGCATCCACTTTGGTAAGAGGAATGTTTAGTACTCGCGATACATCGCGAATAGCTTGTTTGCTTCCTAGGGTTCCGAAAGTGATGATTCCAGCGACATTCTTGGATCCATATTTATCGACGACATAAGAGATGACTTGATCGCGATACACATCCGGAAAATCCGTATCGATATCGGGCATACTAATTCGTTCAGGATTTAAGAACCGTTCGAATAATAGATCGTATTTGATGGGATCAATATCCGTAATCCCTAAGGTATATGAGACGAGACTTCCTGCGGCACTTCCTCGACCTGGGCCCACTAAGATTTTATTTTTCTTCGCATATTTAATAAAGTCATACACCACTAAAAAATAGTTTGAGAATCCCATCTTATCGATTACAGACAGTTCATATAATAATCTTTCTTTATAAACTTGAGGAATTTCGCCATTCAATCGTTTGAATAGACCTTTTTTACTTAATTCTAATAAGTACTCCTTGGAGGTCATGTTGTTATCGCACCGATAAATGGGAAGCATTAAGTGTGGAGTTGGAAAGTCGACTTTGCAGATAGATGCTATTTTTTCTGTTTCTAATAGTGCTTCCCTACTGCACATCGTTTGAACTTCATCGTTTAACAAAGTATAGATATCTGTTGGAAGAGGATAATCATCAGCGACTGTTTTTCCGTCTTTAATCATCATGACATACGTAAGATACTTTCGATCTTCTTCCTTGGCGATTGCTATTTTGGGACAAAAGACAACACGTGATGTGATGGCTCTTGCTTCTCGTTCTTCTTCTTTCGTGGCAATTCCCACGTATAAGTCGTCGAGAATCTTAGTTAGTTCTTCATATTTTTGATGATAGAAATAAGGGAGAATTCCAATTAGAAAACGACTATGTTCTTTTAGATCTTCTAGGGTGATCATTCGTTCACTTTGAAGAGTCGCTAAATAGATTAAATTTTGGTATCCTTCATAATTTTTAGCATACAACAATACGATATTTTCTTCGACCGTCGCTTCTAAGCCAAAGATTGGAACAATATCATTTTTGTTACAAGCGTGATAGAATTCCATTACTCCATACATAAAATTATCACAGATAGCGATAAAGTGGAGGTTATTCTTTTTACAATGGGCGATCATATCCGGTATCGTTATCATACTCGATAGAAGAGAATAATACGTTTTAACATATAATGGTACGTACATATTTTTCCCTCCTTACTTACTATTATTTTATCATAAATTCGCATAAATATATACTTATTGTTTGACTTCTTGCATACTTTATGGTAAAGTTATTACTGCAAGTCAAACTATATCTAAAAGGAGGGAATGGAAGTGGCAGTAAAAGTAACTAGTAAAAAACCATTAAAAGGAAACGATCGTTCTCATGCTTTAAATACATCAAAAAGAGCTAGAAAATTAAATCTTCAAGTTCATACGCTTGAAGATGGTACTAAAGTACGTATTACAGCTAGAGAAAAAAGAACTTTAAGAAAAGATGAAAAACTTGCTGCTTAATAGCAGTTTTTTTGTGCTTTACGACAAAAAATAGTACGTCATGTGTGGCGTACTATTTTTGTTTTTTACTATCAAATTTTTTTCGTTCTTCCGTATTTAAAATTTTCTTTCGCAAGCGAATCGATTGTGGTGTTACTTCTACTAATTCATCGGAATTGATGTAATCTAGGGCATACTCTAGAGTGATTGGTCGAGGTCTTTTTAGGACGACGGTATGATCACTTCCCGATGCTCTCATGTTGGTTAGTTGTTTTCCTTTGACGACGTTTACAGCAAGATCGTTTTCACGGTTGCATTCACCTACGATCATACCTTCGTAAACTTCGATGCCTGGTTCTATAAACATCGTTCCACGATCTGCTAAGTTACCGATGGCATAAGCGGTTGCTTTTCCTGTTTCCATCGATACTAAGACTCCTAATTTTCTCTCCCCTATTTCGACATTTTCAAAAGGACGATACTCTTTAAAGGTATGATTGATAATACCATATCCTTTCGTCAATGTCATGAAATCTGTTGTAAAGCCAATCAATCCACGTGAGGGAATCGTATAGATTAGTCTTACTTGACTACCAAAATTAGTCATACTTTCCATCATGGCCCCACGAAGTCCTAATTGTTCAATGACATTTCCGACTGTTTCTTCAGGTGTTTCAATTTGCAATTCTTCAAATGGTTCCATTTTCATTCCGTTTTCTTCTTTGATGATAATGCTCGGTTTCGATACTTGAAGTTCAAAACCTTCTCTTCGCATGTTTTCGATTAAAATTCCTAAATGCAATTCTCCACGACCTGAGACAATCCAAGACTCACTATCGTTAGGCGTTACTTTCAAACTGACGTCTTTTTGCATTTCTTTGTTGAGACGTTCTTCAATTTTGCTAGCCGTTAATAACTTTCCTTCTTTTCCTACAAAAGGAGACGTATTGACACCAAACGTCATTTGTAATGTTGGTTCATCGACACGCAAGATGGGAAGTGGATAATCTTCCCCCATGTTGCAGATCGTCTCTCCTACTGAAATATCACTGAGTCCAGCAATGGCAACAATATCTCCCGCTTCTGCTTCTTCAATTTCAATTCGCTTTAACCCTAGAAAGCCAAATAATTTTTGAATGCGGAACTGTTTCGTCGTTCCATCTAAGCGATGGCATGAGACCATTTGATTTACTTTAATTTTTCCATTGTGAACGCGACCAATTCCAATTCTTCCTACGAAATCATTGTAATCTAGTAAAGCAGGTTGAAATTGTAATGGTTTGGAAGCATCTCCTGTTGGACTTGGAATTTCCTCGATAATCAAATCTAAGATACTAGCAAAACCCTTTTCTTGAGTGGTAATATCTGGATTCAAACTAGAAGTTCCATTTAGAGCAGAGGCATAAACGACACGAAAATCCAATTGTTCTTCGGTTGCGCCTAACTCGATAAATAAGTCTAACACTTCATCGACTACTTTTTGGCATCTTGCACTAGGTTTATCCACTTTGTTGATGACAACGATTGGTTTTGCTCCGCCTTCTAAGGCTTTTTTTAATACGAATCGCGTCTGAGGCATCGGTCCTTCGTAAGCATCTACTACCAATAGAACTCCATCTACCATATTCATGATACGTTCTACTTCCCCACCAAAATCGGCATGTCCTGGCGTATCTAAGATATTGATTCTATAACCATTGTAATCGATTGCCGTCGTCTTTGCTAAAATCGTAATGCCACGTTCTTGTTCAATGGCATTGGAATCCATCGTATAGTTCGATGTATCTTCATTTTCACGAAACATTCCACTAGACTTTAAAATTTGATCCACTAAAGTCGTTTTTCCATGATCGACATGGGCAATAATTGCAACATTTCTTTTTTCCATTTTACTCACTTCTTCCTTAAACACGTTCCTGATTATATCATATATTTTGGTACTTGAAAATACCCTAATCAATATTTATAGGGCTTTTTCTTATAAATTTTGACTTGTTTATCTTGATCTTCTTGTTTTGGTTGTTGTTTTATCTTTGTGTATGGACTTTTTCCTTTATATAAAAGATAACAAGATCCAGCAAGAAGAGACGTTACCACACCGATGGGGACTAATCCTACTTCCTGGTTAGAAAAAAGCATTCCCATCAAAATAGTACCATTTATGACAAGACCGTTTTCTCCTAATTTTTTGAATATAATTTGTTTTTCACGATCCATTTTATCACCTTTCCTATTTATACTATATGTCATTTAAAAAAATCGGTATAAAAGGATTTGAAAGATGCACACTAACTATTATAGGTAAGGTGAAAACTAGTGGAAAAATTATTGTGGGAACAGGGAATAAAAAAGAAACGTTATCCTTCTTTAGAACAGGATCTTTCGGTGGATGTTTTGATTATCGGTGGTGGAATGACCGGGATTTCTTGTGCTTATTTTTTAGAACAAGACGATACGAGCGTAGCATTAGTCGACGCTTCTTTGTTTTTTCATGGAGTAACGATGCGGACGACAGGTAAACTCACGTATTTGCAGGGAGACATTTATTCGAATATTCAAAAAACGTTCGATGATATCGTTGCTTCTCGGTATCTTACTTCCCAAAAAGAAGCGATTTCCCTCGTGTTGAAGGCGATCAAGGATCACTCTATCACTTGTGATTTACAAAAAACGGATAGTTATCTTTTTACTACAGAAGAAAAGAATGTTTCGACGATCGAGAAAGAAAAGACTAACTATCGAGGAAATTCTATTACGACGGTTCCTCATTTACTTCAAAAGCTTGGAAGTAAAGAGGCTTTTTTGACCCAGGATACGTACGTTTTTCATCCTATTAAATACTTGAGTAAGTTACTAGAAATCATCGAGAAACGAGGCGTTCAATTATATGAAAATACAACGGTAACAAACATTTCTAAACATCAGGATGGCTATCTTGTCAGTGCCAATGGTCACTTTATACAAGCTAAAAAAGTTGTCGTCTGTTGCCATTATCCCTTTTTCTTTTTTCCGACTCTCATTCCTTTTCATACCCATTTAGAAAAATCGTTCATTTCCGTTATGTCACTACAAGACGAAGCCATTCAAGGAATCAATATCGATTCTGTTACCCACTCTTTTCGCTTTCATCAAGATAGCAATCAACAGTATTTGATCTATCTTAGCGAGTCCCATAAATTAGGAAATCATTTGGATCATGTTGCCTTGGAACAAGAACTGTTGGAAAAGACTTCTAAACTCTTTGATCATGATGTTCTTTTCCACTGGAGCAATTACGATATTATGACGAGTGATTATCTTCCTTTGATCGGTCCCATTCATTCGAACGATACGTCACTCTTGCTCGCTACAGGATTCAATACATGGGGAATGACGAATGGAACTTTAGCAGGTAAACTATTAAGTGATTATTTGGAAAATCGAGAAAACCCATATTTTTCCCTTTTTACCCCACATCGAAAATGGAGCATCAAAAAAGCGATCAATACGTTGATCGACAATGTTCACAATAGCAAACAATTTCTTTTGTCTAAATTAAAACGCGTTTATTACTTTTACCCTGAGCAAGTCATCATTACCTCCATCGATCATGAAACGTGTGGTATTTATATTGATGAAGCTCATCAAAAACACATCGTTAGACTTACTTGTCCCCATATGAAATGTGGTCTTACTTTCAATGCTTTAGAAAAAACTTGGGATTGTCCTTGTCACGGTTCTAGGTTCGATATCGATGGCAATGTGATCAAAGGACCTAGTCGTTATTCGATTACTTTAAAGTAGTCGTTTTCTTTTTTAGAATCTTCTTTTTGATTTTTTTATAAAAATAGAGAACGACTAAGGCAATGAGGATGAGACGAATGGGCGTTTTAAACTTCGATGTATATTCTTTTAATACGACCCAACTGTTTCCTAAGGTGTATCCTACATAGACAAATGCAAAGGTCCAAGGTACACTTCCTAATGTTGTATAGATGACAAACTTCCAAAACGAGAGTCGCGTTAGACCGATCGGAAGCGAAATGAGGGTTCTAATAATGGGAAAATTTCTACCAAAAAAGGCGGCAAACATTCCATATCTTCGAAACCATTCGTCGCACTTATCAATGTCTTCTTTTTTCATAAAAAAGTATTTTCCATATTTTTCCACAAAGGGACGTCCCCCAAAATATCCCATTAGATAGATGACGATAGCACAAAAGACACTTCCCATTAGGCCGATCCAAAAGGCACCCCAAAAGGAAAAAATACCTTGTGATGCTAGAATTCCCCCTGTCGCTAAAATAAATTCACTGGGAATCACAATGATCACAGCTTCTAAGACCATACCTAAAAACATGCCAAAATAACCAAAATTAGCCATCAATGTCAGTACGTATGTATCCACGATCATTCCCCATTTCACTTTAGTTTATGGGATCATACAAGGTAATATGAAAAAAGAATCAAGGTAATCTCAATTCTTTGCTCGACTATTTTCACTTTGATAATCTTGTTTTACTTCTTCTACTAAAGAATCTACTACTTCATACCAAAATCCTGTATCAGGTCTTCGATTGTTTACTTCAAAGCATTCTTTTGTCTCATTATATACATAAGGACTGTTATCGGTACAGTACGTTGGATTCAAATTGTATGCGACTGACTTTGTTTCATCGTAGTATGGATTTACTTTGGCTAACTTACAATTATTGGTAAACGTTCTTACGAGTGATTCACATCCGATTTGAGCAGTTTGATATGTTGCAAAATCACCTATTTTTGGATCGTATACTCCTCCTTGATTATTTGGATACGTTTGGTCCAACACTTCACCATTTCCCGTTTCTAAACGATGGATAGCAAGAAGGGTATACTTTTCTTCTTCGTTCAAGCCATAGACATCGGCAAAGTATAAAATCCACTCTTCTTTTTCTTCTTTGGTTAATACTCCGGTAATAGGTGTCTTATCAATCGTATTATCATCCCAATGTTCATAACGCATTAAGGCAATTAATGATCGTTCTTGATTTTCACTATTTATTATATCCATTTTTGCTTCTTCTACTAATTCTTTCGCTTTTTCTTTATCAATTGAGTACATCGTTGCATAAAAGTCGATCTTTTCGTCAATATCTAACTTTCTTTCAGGAATCTCAATCGTCGATGAATCTGGTTCTTTCCATTCTAAGTTTTTTATCGCAGATATTTCATTAACACCGTTTGTTACTCTTGTTATATTTATAAGATCATTACTCAATTTGGCAATTCGTGTTTGTTGATCAAGACTTTCTAGTACAATTTTATTGCCAAGTGAGTCGTACTGATCATTTATTGTTTGTTCTTTTAGTGATAACGTATTGATTGTCCATGCAATTCCAAGAGATGCAATCAATAATGTTCCTACTCTAAGCAAATCTTTACTTTGTCTTTTGACACGTTTTAAACTGAACGGTCTTCCTAAAATAGCGAGTTGTTTTTTTTGCACATAAGCATCAACCGATGACGTTAATTCGTTAAAAACAGGTTGTTTTCTAAGTGTAGAATAACGTGGTAGTACCACTGTTTTTTTATTTAATTCAACAACGACTGTTCCCCTATTGGTGTTCGATACTTTCACATTTCTAATTTTTTGTTTGGCTAAGTGATTTAAAATCATCTTTAGTTCATCTTGTTGATGAGGATATAGCGAACGATCGGGATTGATTTTCCACCCTGAATCGACCTTTTCTTTGGTCACATAAAAAGGATGTTGATTGTTTGCTAATCCTGTGATAATTCTAGTCTCCATATTGCTGAGGCCTCCTTTTCCTGGACCATAATACCATTTTTTACTAGAAAAGTCAAACAATTCTTAGTGTTAATAGGACTTTTAGTTGCATATAGTAAAATGGAGGAAATGCTTATGTATGAAAATTATATTGTGCAGCCAGGCGATACATTAGAGAGAATTGCCATTGAATTTCAGGTTCCCATGGCTGAAATTATCCATTTAAACAATTTAGAGAACTCTTACTATTTACAAGCAGGAACGACTCTTAAAATTCCTATTACGCAATCCTCGGCTTTTGATACTTACATTGCAAAAAAAGGAGATACCATCTTCTCTCTTGCAAAACAAAGTGAAATTAACCCTTCCCTTCTAGCAGCGATCAACGGCATTAATACAGGTGATTATCTTTATGCAGGACAACAAATTTTATTGCCAAAACCCGGTGTCCATGTTTTTTTGACGCGACCTGGAGATACAATACAAGGCCTTGCTGCAGAGAATCAAGTCAATCCGAAAGAACTGTTGATATACAATAAAAACATCTTTTTACTACCAAATCAAATTATCGCTTATCGTGTACGCGAGTAGAAAAACTTTCACGTTTTCTACTTTTTTACATAAAATAATATTGATTAAGAACTTTTTATCTGTTATAATCATTTACATGAAATGTATTGATGGGTCTATAGCCAAGTGGTAAGGCGTGGGACTGCAACTCCCTGATCGTTGGTTCAAATCCGACTAGGCCCTCCATATTTATGCAGATGTAGTTTAGTGGCTCGAATACGGCCTTGCCAAGGCTGTGACGAGGGTTCGATTCCCTTCATCTGCTCCATTTGAAAACAACTTACGGACTAATTAAAGTTCGTGAGTTTTTTGTTTTTTAAAAAGCTTAAAGTTCTCTTTCTAGAAAGGAGGACTTTTTTGATGTTAGAATTTAAAACTATTGAAACATTAAAACCAAATACTGAAATCTTGGAGGTGATTAAAGATTACACATACAAAGTTAAGAAAGGAGCAATAAAACATCTACTTCATACCAATTTACAGGTTATTGAGCCTACTGAATACTTAATTACATATCCTACTACTCTTACAATATTAGAATATAAAATTAATGAAATATCTAACAAACCATTTTACATTAAAGAACACAACCAAAAATATAATCTCAAAGAAATTATCCAAATTTTAAAGAAAATTTAATTTTAGAATATCCGATTTTTGATTCTAATTAGGAAACATATGAGAGGACTAATTTATAAATTTAAAAATTAGACTTCGTAAAACTATCATTTTTTTAGGAAACATATGAGGGGTATATTTTTCGCTTTAAGTTAGGAAACTTATGGAAGAAATTAAAAAACTTTTAATTTAGTGTCTGCAATTTTGGCTATAAGTTAAGAAACTAATGATAAAGTGTAAAAATAGCGTAAAATTTTAATTTTTTTTAAAATTAATGGTTGCTATTTTGCCTTTCAGTGAGGAAACAAGTGAGGAGATGATTATTTTATGAGATGTGCAGTATATGTAAGAGTTAGT
>CAZJKO010000036.1:0-10175 GCA_964546995.1 uncultured Muribaculaceae bacterium
TTTGTTTTTCTTAAGATTTGGATAAAGATAAAGTATCTTTTGCTTTTTATCGGTCATGATAACATCGATATTTTGTTTCATGAAGAAAGTATGAATACTGTTACATCGAGGAAAACAAATTCCTTCTTCGATTCTTTTCTTCTTTCCCATGAAACCAAGCAAACGCTTAGAGAAGTTTGTTGCCATGACAATTTTGATTTTCCCATTTAAAAGATACATATTGATCACCATTCTTACTATATCACAAATGAAAATAAATTGACAAATGAAAGGACTCGGTGTAAACTAGAACTAGAAAGTAAATACGAAAAACAAAGGATGGGATACGTTATGGTACATATAAATAATCGTGGT
Organism: uncultured Muribaculaceae bacterium; assembly: GCA_964546995.1. Classification (GTDB taxonomy): domain Bacteria; phylum Bacillota_I; class Bacilli_A; order RF39; family UBA660; genus CAZJKO01. The sequence goes on from CAZJKO010000036.1 coordinate 355, forward strand.
CAAGCACTAGTGGAATACGTCTTAATTATTGCATTAGTTTCTGTCGTCATCATTGGCATTATGAATGTCTTTGGTGGTTACGTGAAAGATGCGATGACCAAAGCATCTTGTTCGATGATTGGAGATACCTATGTAGCAGGAGAAAAGCCAGGCGAGGGAACGTGTCAGACCTTAGAACAATAATTACTTCCGGAAAAGCAAGAATTTTGCTTTTTTTTTGTATTGATCTATGTTATAATAATTAATGATAATAGGGGTGATTAGTGTGAGAATGAATAGTCGTGGTCAAGCATTAGTTGAATTTGTTCTTATTCTACCAGTCCTTATTTTTTTACTATTCTTGTTAGTAGATTTTGGACGTATTATGTATCAAAAAAATCATTTAGAAAACAAAACGGATGACATCATCATGGAACTAGAAAAAGGTTCATCGTACGATACAATTGTGACGCGATTAAATGAAAAAGAACAAGAAAAGGTTCAATTAAAATTAACATATGGAAGTGACAATTACTTGACGATAGAAGTAGTGGGAAATACGACTTTATTAACGCCAGGCCTAAATTTAATTCTAGGAAACCCTTATCAAACAGTAGTAAAGAGAGTGGTCCCATATGAATAATAAAGGACAGACACTCGTATTATTTGTCGTAATGTTACCGATCATTTTGTTCTTCATTTGTTTTTTCATTGATACAAGTATGATATTATACGAACAAAATAGATTAGAAAAATTAGCGAGGGAAGTCGTTCATTATGACGATAAAAAAGAGTTTGAACTTCAAATAGAAACATGGATGAAAAAGAATGACAAACATATCACGGTGAAGATCGAAGAAACATCGTTTTCTTTAGAAAAGAATGTAAAGAGTATATTTGGTCAAATAATCGGCATCAAAGAATACCATTTAAAAGTAGAAAAAGAACGAATCAAAAAAGGGGAATAAACATGATTAAAACGAAGGGAAAGACAATTTGTATGACATCGATGAAAGGAGGAAGTGGGAAAACCATTTTAACGCTCCTTCTAGCAGGAATGTATCAAATATTAGAAAAAAAAGTGCTCATCATCGACATGGATTTATATAATGGGGGCATTGCCTTAGGCTTAAAAGTAGATCCTGTGAAAACCATTTACAATTTTACAGATGATCTTTCGAATAATCGCTATGAAAATTTCGATGATTATGTCTTAACGTATTCACCATTTATCGATATCTTATCTTGTCCCAAAGATCCTCGTCAAGCAATGAAAATTGATTCTAAAGCCATCGAACTAATAGTAAATAATGCAGCGTATCGTTACGACGTCATTTTAATTGATACCACCCATGTTTTAGATAAATTAAACTTAACTGTCATGGATAGTAGTGATACGTTACTTTATGTCTTAACAAACGATGTATTTCATCTTAAAAGTGCTAAATCATTGATGGCAATTTTAAAAGATATTGAGAAAGAAAATGTCAAAGTATTACTAAATGGAACGGTTTTTCCAGAACGAGAATACTTCTCTCATTTTGATATAAAAAACATCTTGAATCGTAAAATCGACTATACTTTGGGAAGAACGTTACATCTTAGAAACATTGAAACGTACTTGATGGATGGAACACTTCTAAATGTACTAAAGAGAAAAGAAAAAGAAATAGATAAACTAAAGAAGATGGCAAAAGACTTAATAGAGGAGTGAGACAAGTGGCAAAGAAAAGCTTAATGGAAGAATTCGAAGTCGAAGAAACAAAAAAAACAACGTCGATCCCTTCTGACTACGATATCTTTGAAGATAAAAAACTATTAGATCAATTGCGCGGTAAGATCATTCAAAATATTATTGATAATAAAATACCAGATGAAAAACTGTTAACAGAGTACATTAACGATGAAATTGATAGGACGCTGGAAGGCTACGATTTGAGCAATCTAGAAAGAAGTCACATCTTCAATTTGATCGATAACGAAATCAATGGTTATGGTCCGATTACGGAACTATTAGAAGATGGCAATGTAACAGAAATCATGGTCAATGGACCTTCGGAAATCTATATTGAAATCGATGGTCACATCATGAAAGATGATACCGTATCGTTCATCAATCAGGATCATATTTTAAGAACGATTCAACGGATGATTCAACCACTAGGACGAACGATCGATGCAGCAAGTCCAATGGTCGATTCGCGTCTTCCCGATGGTTCGAGAATTAATGCTGTCATCCCTCCACTAAGTTTAAAAGGACCGATCTTAACCGTTCGTAAATTCAAAGAAAATATGAGTGATATCGACGATCTTTTAAGAAATGGTACTCTTACACCTTACATGGCAAGATATTTAGAAGCAGCGGTAAGAGGAAGACTCAACATCTTAGTCTGTGGAGGAACAGGTAGTGGTAAAACGACGGTCTTAAATATCTTGTCGAGCTTCATCAAAAGCGAAGAACGCGTCATTACCATCGAAGATGCCGCAGAACTAAAACTAAAACAACCTCACGTTATTACCTTAGAAACCAAAACGATGAACTACGATAGCAAAGAAGAAGTGACGATTCGCGATTTAGTCATTAACTCTCTTCGTATGCGCCCAGACCGCATTATCGTAGGGGAAGTTCGTGGTAAAGAAGCCTTCGACATGTTACAAGCAATGAATACAGGACACGAAGGTAGCTTGACAACGCTTCACGCCAACGGTCCTATCGATGCGTTAAATCGATTAGAAACCATGGTCTTAATGAGCGGTCTAGAAATTCCCATCAAAGCCATAAGAGAATATATCGAAAGTGCGATCGACGTCATCATCAACATCGAACGTCTCTCGGATGGAAAACGAAAAATAACGAGTATCTGTGAAGTAGTAGGACTCGAAAAAGAGGAAATTAAGTTAAAAGAAATCTTTGCCTTTAAACAAAAAGGCTTAACGAAAAATGGAGAAATCAATGGTGAGTTTGTCCTTTATAAATATATCCCTATGACGTATTTAAAACTAAAACAAAAAGGAATTGATTCCCTCGATTTTATCTTTGAACCCATCGCAAAAATGATGAACAAAAAAACCAAAAAAGAAAAAGAATAACGTGCAGTAAAAAGGAGGTGTACCCATGAATGAACAATACGATATGTCCTTATTTTTAATCCAAATCATCATCATCATTTTATTGTTTGGTATAACGGTATGGCTCCTCCAATTGACAAGAGCGTTGCGTCTTGAAAAAAGAATTAGTAAATACACGATCGATTCCATTCACGAAGATACTCCATCGTTCTTCGATCAAGTGTATGCTCTTTATGTAAAAGTCATAAAAGCCATGACAAAGTTCTTAAAGAAAATAAAACTATTTGATACGTATAGTTTAAAATACGAAAAGTATATCGATGGTAGCAAACGATTAAGAGAACAACCCATGGATTACATCTCCTTAAAATGGTTGATGGGATTCATTACGGTCATTGTCGTGATATTATCGGATGTGTTGCAGTACAAAAGTATAACCTTATTTCAATTTACATACAGTATATTGATCGGTTTCTTTATTCCGGATGTCTTCTTAATATCGAAAGAAAAGTATCGGAAAAAACAAATCGAAAACGAACTTTTAAAAGCGATCATTATTATGAACAATGCGTTTAAATCAGGACGAAGTACGATGCAAGCCATAAAAATCGTATCCGAAGAACTAGATGGACCGATCAAAGAAGAATTTCGAAAAATGTATATTGATTTAACGTTTGGTCTAGAATTAGAAACCGTATTTTCGAGGTTTTCTAAACGTGTAAATGTCGATGAAGTAAAGTATATTACGACATCGCTTACTATCCTAAATAAAACTGGAGGAAACATTGTAAAAGTATTCTCATCGATCGAAAGAAACTTCTTTAACCGAAGAAAACTAGAAGAAGAACTTCACTCCTTAACGGCTTCTGCTTCGGCCATTTTCAAAATCCTAGTTGCCATTCCCATCTTCTTATTCTTCTTTATCGCTATATTAAATAAGGATTATTTTGCACCATTAATCGAAAGTCAAATCGGAATATTATTACTATGTATCATTTTATTGATCTATGTAACATACATCGTCATTATGAAGAAAGTTATGAACATAAGGGGGCTTTAAGATGGCCAAGAAAAAGTTAGAATTAGCAAGAAAAATATATCGGGAAGATACCATTCGCAATATGCAAGCCAAAATCGATCTCTTAGGTTACAAAGATACGTACGATGCCATCATTTTCTTAAATATCAGACTTTTATCTTCCACATTTATCTTTTTTATGATATTATATCTATTTGAATGGGGCTATTTACTAGCACCTCTTTGTACCTTTCTCTTTTATATCTTACTTCCTAAATACGTCATTGATCGTAAAGTAGAACGAAGAAGAGAAAGATTAGATAGCGATGCCATGTATTTTTTTGAGGTGTTGACGCTTGCAATCGAATCGGGACGAAACTTACAAAGTGCGCTAGAACTAACCTCGTCATCAATCGATTCAGAACTATCGAGCGAGTTTAAAAAGACCTTAGAAGATGTGCGTTACGGAAAATCGTTGAACGAAGCACTAGAAGAATTAAAACGAAGAATTCCTTCGACCACGATCAACAATATTATTTTGAATATCTCACAGTCGAATATATTTGGAAATAGTATTTTAGAGACCATGCACAATCAAATCGATTATATTAGGGATAAACGCATTCTAGAAACGAAGGCCAAAATCAGTAAAATCCCGATCAAAGTCAGTGTCATATCGGTCGTTTTCTTTATTCCGTTGATGATGCTTCTAATACTGGCCCCTGTTATTGTAAAATATTTTAGTTCATAAGGAGGAAAAATTATGAGTGGACATTCAAAATGGGCAACGATCCATCGTAAAAAAGGAGAATTAGATGCAGCACGTGGCAAAGTGTTTCAAAAGTTAGCCAAAGAACTTTATGTTGCAGCAAAGCAAGGAACACCTGACCCAGACAGCAATCCAGCTCTTCGTATGGTCGTCGAAAAAGCCCGTGGTGCCAATATGCCAAAAGATAATATTCAAAGGGCGATCGATAAAGCCAAAGGTGCAGGCGAAGGAGAAAATTACGAATCAATTCGGTACGAAGGATACGGTCATGGTGGAGTTGCCTTCATGGTAGACTGCCTCACAGATAACAGAAATCGGACGGCAAGCCAAGTTCGTTCTGCCTTCACGAAACGAGGAGGAAACCTTGGGACAGATGGATCAGTAAGTTATATGTTCGAACGCAAAGGCATCATTGTCATTCCAAACACATATGAGGAAGAAGAAGTCATGATGACAGCCCTTGATAAAGGAGCATTGGACATCAAAACAGAAGAGGAAACATACGAAATCATCACGACGCCAGAGGCATTTATCGAAGTCAAAGAAGCTCTAGAAGCGATGGGGGTTACCGAGTTCTTAACCAGTGAAATTACGTTCATTGCCAATAACGAAATCACCCTCGATGACGAAGGCCGAGAAAAAGTCATGAATCTAGTAGAACAATTAGAAGAATTAGATGATGTTCAAGATGTATATTATAATTTAAGTGAATAGAGCGAAAGCTCTTTTTTGTTTGTAGATCATTTCCTAGTTTAAGATATAATAGTATTGTTAGTACACAATGATAAAGTTTATTCTAACGAAAGAAGGTGAATGATGAATAAGAAAAGTTTTAAAACAGAAATGATAGTAAATGAACAAAAAATTAATCTTTTAAGAATGGAGAAAGAAGAGTATATTTCACTTACCGATTTAGCAAGATATGCAGATAGAGAAGAACCGAGGCTTCCGATTAGAGATTGGATGAGAAATAAAGAAGTTATTGCATATTTAGGTTTATGGGAAAGTATTCATAATGAAAATTTTAAAGGGGGCGAATTCGCTACCTTTAAAAATAATGCTGGTAGTAATACGTTTAAAATGTCACCACAAAAATGGATAAAAGAAACAAACGCTATCGGTATAATATCGAAGTCAGGAAGATATGATGGTGGAACATTTGCTCATCCAGATATTGCATTTGAGTTTGCAAGTTGGTTAAGTCCAGAGTTTAAATTATATGTCATACAAGAATTTCAAAGACTAAAAAAGACGGAAACAGATCAAAGTAGAATGGATTGGCATGCAAATAGAATTTTAGCAAAAGTTAATTATATGGTTCAAACGGATGCAATAAAAAACATTATCGTGCCAACATTAACGGAAAAACAAAAGAAATTTATTTATGCCGAAGAAGCAGATGTTTTAAATGTTGCATTGTTTGGTATGACCGCAAAAGAGTGGAAAAAATCGAATCTTGTAACGAAAGAAAAAGCAAATATTAGAGATAGTACCGATCTACTCCATTTAGTAATACTGAATAATTTAGAAAATATAAACGCTTCGTTCATAGAAATGAAAATACCACAGAGTGAAAGATTAGTTAAATTAAATAGCATTGCCAAAAGACAAATAGAGTTGTTAAAGAAGAATAAATCCTTTCGTAATCTTGAACAAATAGAGAATCAGATTCATAACAAACGTATCCAAAAATGATGAAATATATACTTTTGAATAGGTAAGATAAAACTCTTCCCTTTTTCGATAATTCTCTATCAAAAAGATCATTTGTTTGATATAATAGTATTGGATTGGTGATGAACATGTATAGTTATATGAATGGAACAGTAACAGAAGTATCATCTAGTTTTATTGTTTTGGAAACGTATGGAATAGGGTATTTGATTTATACGCCAAACCCTTATTCGTTCCATGAAAAGGAAGAATACAAAGTATACCTTTATCAACAAATTAAAGAAGATGAACACGCTTTGTTTGGGTTTAAAACGATAGAAGAGAAAGAACTCTTTTTGAAGTTGATTGGTGTAAAAGGATTAGGTCCTAAGATGGCCCTTCCTATTTTAGCCACAGGATCCATTAACGGAATTGTCGATGCGATCGAACGGGAAAATATTCTCTATTTGAAGAAATTTCCCAAGATTGGGGATAAACTAGCAAAACAGATGATTTTAGATTTAAAAGGCAAATTAGATCAATCGTTGATGATAGAAAATAGTAGCGAATCACCACTTGCGCAAGAAGAGTTGAGTGAAGTGTTATTGGGCCTAGGTTACAAAGAAAAAGACTTTAGATCGATCTTACCTAAAGTCGATCGGACTTTGAGTATCGAAGAACAAATTAAAGAAGCATTAAAATTATTGCTAAAGTAAAGGAGAAATAGAATGGAGAAAGAAAGCATCGTAAGAGAAGTAGAATTAGAAGACATAGGGGAAGAAACTATTCGTCCTGATAGGATTAGTGAATACATTGGTCAAAGTGATGTCAAAGAGAACATTAAAGTGTTTATCGAAGCGGCTAAAATGCGTGAGGAACCTTTAGATCACGTTCTTCTCTATGGTCCACCAGGACTTGGAAAGACGACGCTTTCCTATATTATTGCTAACGAATTAGGAAGCAATATCAAAACGGCGAGTGGTCCGAGCATTGAAAAAGCAGGAGACTTGGCGGCCATTCTTTCTTCCCTAGAGCCTGGCGATGTGTTGTTTATCGATGAAATTCATCGTATGCCAAAGTTTATCGAAGAAATACTGTATCCTGCCATGGAAGATTTTACTTTGGATATTATCATTGGTGGGGAAGGGAACAGTAGAAACATCAAAATCGATCTTCCGCCCTTTACTTTGGTTGGTGCAACCACTAGAGCTGGAGATCTATCAGGACCTCTAAGAGATCGCTTTGGTATCGTTTCGAAACTACAGTTTTACACCGTCGAAGAATTGAGAGAAATCGTCAAACGTACCTCTCGGGTTTTGAATATGGAAATCGAAGAAGATGCCGCCTACGAACTAGCTAGGAGGAGTAGAGGAACGCCTCGTATTGCCAACCGCTTAGTAAAACGAGTACGAGACTTTGCCTTAGTAGAAGGAAATGGCACGATCGATTTAGACATTACCAAAAAGTCATTAGAACGCTTGAAAGTCGATGATCTAGGACTCGATGAAGTCGATCGGCAACTTCTTCTTACCATCATCGAAAAATTTAATGGTGGTCCCGTTGGCGTAGAATCGATTGCTAGTGCCATTGGCGAAGAAGTAACAACCATCGAAGATGTTTGTGAACCATACTTACTACAGACAGGTTTATTAAAACGAACGAGTCGCGGTCGCGTAGTCACACCGATGGCTTATGAACATTTAAAAATCAATTATCAAAACGCGATGTTTGAATCGTAAGGAGGAAAATAAATGGAATATCGAAAAGAAAAAAACACATACTATTTAAGGTTAGATAAAGGCGAAGAAGTGATCGAAGCGCTAACTGCTTTCGTAATAAAAGAACAAATTAGCTCAGGATCGATAACGGGACTTGGTGCAACCGATGAAGTAGAGTTTGGCTTGTTTGATACCGAAGAGAAGAAGTATCATTCGAAAACGATCAAAGAAAAAATGGAAATCACATCTTTAGTAGGTAACATTTCGACGAAAGACAAAGAGGTGTATTTACACATTCACATCAATGTCGGAAAACAAGATGGAACAGTTTGGGGAGGACATTTGAATCGTTGTAGGATTTCGGCAACAGGCGAACTCGTCATTCAAAAAACAGATCTAGAAGTAGAAAGAGAATTTAGTGAAGAGATTGGACTAAATTTATGGAAGTTTCAAGGAAATGACCGCATCTGATTTTGATTTTGAACTTCCCCAAGAACTGATCGCTCAGACCCCACTGGAACAACGGGATACATCGAAATTGATGGTGTTAGATAAAGAGACAGGAGATATTTCCCATCGTAGCTTTAAAGACATTTTAGAGTATTTAGAAGAAGGTGACACTTTAGTATTAAACAATACCAAAGTTCTTCCTGCAAGACTCTTAGGAGAAAAAGAAGAAACGAATGCGGCCATCGAAGTATTGCTTTTAAAGAACATCGAAAATGACACTTGGGAAACGTTAGTAAAACCTGCTCGTCGCATAAAAGTAGGAACAGTTGTCTCCTTTGGAAATGGCTTGTTAAAAGCAACCTGCATCGAAGAAAAAGAGGAAGGAATACGAATATTTTCGTTTACGTACAAAGGGATCTTTTATGAAATATTAGATCGACTAGGAACGATGCCTCTTCCACCATACATCCATGAACAACTAGAAAACAAAGATCGTTATCAAACCGTCTATGCCAAAGAATTGGGTAGTGCCGCTGCCCCTACAGCAGGGCTTCATTTTACGAAAGAACTCATGCAAAAAATCGAACAGAAAAAAGTGAATATTGCATACATCACGCTCCATATTGGTCTTGGAACATTTAGACCGCTAAAAGTAGAGAAAATAGAAGAACATGAAATGCATAGTGAATACTATCATATGACGAAAGAAGTCGCTGATCTTCTGAAAAAAACGAAACGAGAAGGACACCGTATCATAAGTGTTGGAACGACTTCTGTTCGTACCCTAGAGTCGATCATGCAAAAATTTGGCACCTTTAAAGAATGTAGTGGATGGACGAATATCTTCATCTATCCCGGATACAAGTTTCAAGCGATCGATTGTCTCATCACGAATTTTCATTTGCCCAAATCGACCCTCATCATGTTAGTATCTGCTTTAGCAGGACGAGAACATATCTTAAATGCGTATAAAGTAGCAGTAGAACATAAGTATCGGTTTTTCTCATTTGGTGATAGTATGTTTATTGTCAACCATGTCAAATGACAATAAATTACCTTTACGAAAGCCAAGAAGTATGTTATAGTTTATTATAATGAGAGGAGTAAAATATGAAAACAGAATTACAAAAGAAAGCATACTGGTCAGGACTTGCCATTATTATGG
>CAZJKO010000037.1:0-10143 GCA_964546995.1 uncultured Muribaculaceae bacterium
GGAACCATCACTCACCCCTATGGTAACATCACAGTCAGCGCGTCTTAAGAAAGATTTTAAGATCTTTCTTTTTTTTCGACAAAATGTCCATGACTTTTTTCTTATACTAGATGTAAGAAATGAGGGAAAAGTATGGATAAGAAACTAAGGAAACGATTTGATGAGATTTTAGAAATCAAACCATTAGTTGGCTATTATCGAACCAAACCTCACATGGAATATAAAAATATTTCGATGACCATTGATGTGTTGTTGACCTATAAAAGAGGTAAACTTGCTATTATAGAAATGCTGTTAGAAAAATTAAAGAAAATGATTTCCCCCTATGGTCACTTTACAGATAATCCAAACTATTTAATGAGTTATTCGTTTAAAATTCACATTGTATCAGAACCCGTCGATATCATTTGTAAACTATATCAAAGCATAAAAGAATTTTTAGATTTTAGTAAAGGCCTATTATCGAGTCGTATTGAGGATGGGATGGAACTACATTTCTACTTTTTAAAAAAAGAAGTATACAATTTAGAAAAAAGTCATCTTTCTTTATTATCGTATATTATCGATCATCGAATCTTTTTTAAAGAGGGGGATTTTAACACTTTAAAAGTAATGAAATACATAGAGTATTTAAAATATCAATTGGATGTAGCAGGTCCTTTTTTAGCAATCAATTACCTCGATAATGATGTTATCGAAATAAAAAACATCCGAAATGATTTGACAAAACGAGAGTTATCGTCAGTACTGTTTTCTCTTTTAGGAATTTTCTATTACGAACGTTTCACGTTTAGTGAAAGACGAAAATATCGAATCGAACGAGTAGAAGAAGAGAATTTTACTTATCAACTATTGTTACAATTTATGGAAGAAAATTTGGAAAGAAAAGATCAAAACTTTATTAAAAGTTGTCTTAGAAACCAAAAAACATTTGCTGTATCCTTTCAAAATGGAGTATTTACTTTAGTGGAAGTAACAGAACCTATTTTAAATCAATTAGAGAAAAAACGAGAATTGTCCTATCGTAGATAAAAGAAAAATAGAGTTTCTAATCTTTGCAAATGGCGTATGTTTATGCTATAATTTTTTATAGTGAGGTGGCAAAGACATGGCAAAGAAAAAAAAGAGAAAAGAGGATTCGAAAAAATCATTTGAACATAGTGCAGAACTTTATGGAGTCATATTCATTTTATGTGCCATTCTAGGAATAGGAAAATATGGACCAGTCGGAAGGATTATTGCAAGTTTTGGTCTTTTCCTAGTGGGAACAGGATATGGTGTGTTTTTACTTCTTCTTTTAGTGATTGGTCTTTATTTAGTGATTAAAAGAGAATGGCCTAATTTTTTTACAACGAAGTTATTGGGAATTTATGTTGTCGTATTAGGAATTTTAATTTTAATGCATCAAAATTACATTGTGAAAAATGAAGGAGATGCCGTCGTTATTTTTAAAGAAACGTTAGACCAATTAATGATTTCCTTTCACAATATTATGAATGGAATTCGTCCATCGATTACAGGTGGAGGTGTGATTGGTGGAGGGTTTGCTATTCTCTTTGATAAGCTATTTGCCTATCAAGGAATGCAAATTGTTTCGTGGACATTGATTGGTCTAGGAATTACATTGTTTACAGGATTCTCTATTTTAGATATGGTCCGAAACACGGTAAAAAAAGGCAAAGAATTAGTGACGCACAACAAAAAAGAGAATCAAAAAAAGAGTTCGGTCATTATCAATGGTGTGGATGAGGATGAAGACGAGGAACCATCGCCAAAAGAAGATCATCGTATTGTCATTTCGAGTATTGATGAATTGACAAAAATTAATGATGATTCACTGCGACAAGGACCGAATCATCATCTAGAACAAGAAGTAGGGGAAGAAAAAGAAGAGAAGATTACCTTAGAAAATCTTCCGAAACGAAAGACAAAGTATCAATTGCCACCACTATCACTGTTAGATTTACCAAAAAAGAACAAAAATGGGAACAATCAAGCTGTCATTGAACATAATATTGTTGTTTTAGAAAAAGTGTTAAAAGATTTTGGTGTTATTGGTAAAGTCGTAGAAGTGCACATGGGACCGACAGTTACACAGTACGAATTAGAGTTACAATCTGGAACCAAAGTAAACAAACTACTTAGTATCCATCGTGAAATATCCCTTGCTCTTGCCAAGAAGGATGTCCGTATTGAAGCTCCAATTCCAGGGAAAAATACCGTAGGAATTGAACTACCAAATGATAAGACCACCATGGTTAGCTTCCGAGAAGTACTAGAAGGAGTTCCTAAGAGCAAAGACGATAGCAAATTATTAGCTGCGCTAGGTAAAAATATCATGGGTGCCGTTCAGTGGTGTGAAGTAGATAAAACGCCCCATCTTTTAGTAGCAGGTGCTACAGGAAGTGGTAAATCCGTTTGTATTAATGGCATCATTTGTTCCATCCTAATGAGAGCCAAGCCAGATGAAGTAAAATTATTGATGGTCGATCCTAAAAAGGTCGAGTTATCTGTCTATAATGGCGTTCCTCATTTAATGGCACCAGTCGTAACAGATCCCAAAAAAGCAAGTGTTGCTTTAGGTAAAATTGTTCAAGAAATGGAACGTCGTTACGATGTATTTAGCGATACCAAAACCAAAAACATCAAGACGTACAATGAATATATCGATCACAAAAACGAGAGCTTGAGCGAAGAAGAAAAATTAAAGAGAATGCCGTATATCGTCGTAATTGTCGACGAACTTGCTGACTTGATGTTAGTGGCAAGTAAAGAAGTAGAAGATGCTATTATGCGTATTACCCAGATGGCTCGTGCTGCAGGAATTCACTTAATTATTGCAACACAACGACCATCTACCGATGTCATCACTGGTGTCGTCAAGGCAAATATCCCATCTCGGATCTCCTTTGCAGTAAGTAGTAGTATCGATTCGAGAACCATTCTCGACATGACGGGAGCCGAAAAATTGTTAGGAAAAGGAGATATGCTCTTCCTTCCTATGGGAGAATCGAGTCCAATGCGTATTCAAGGAGCTTTTATTTCCGATGATGAGATCAAACGAATTATCGATTATACGGTGGCTCAACAAATTGCCGAGTACGATGAATCGATGCTCAATTTATCTGCGCCTGACGGCAATAAAAGTGCTAGCCAAAGAGAAGACGAAATGCAAGAAGAAGAGTATGATGATCCGCTTTATAACGAAATAGTGGAATTTGTCATCAGTGCTGGTAAAATCAGTGCCTCCCTTCTTCAACGAAAATATCGCCTAGGATACAATCGTGCTGCTCGTATTATCGATTTACTAGAAGAACGCGGTATTATTGGCCCTAGCAATGGAAGCAAACCTCGTGAAGTATTAATAAAATTAGAAAACGATTCTGAAGAATAGGGTACAAAACAGTATCCTTTTTTACGTTTTAAAGGGAAAGAATTTAGAAAAACATGATATAATAATAGTAGAAAGAAGGTGCCTTATGAAAACACCCCACATTGAAAGTGAACAAGATGAAATTGCCAAAGTTGTCTTAATGCCTGGAGATCCTCTCCGTGCCAAATTTATTGCAGAACATTATTTAGAAGATGCCCATTTAGTCAATCGAGTTCGCAATGTATTCGCATATACTGGCTTTTATCGAGGAAACAAAGTAACCGTCTTCGCTTCCGGAATGGGAATTCCTAGTATGGCGATTTATGCATATGAACTATTTTCATTCTATGGCGTTGAAAAAATCATTCGCATCGGTTCAACGGGTAGCATCAAAGAAAATGTTTCCTTATACGATGTCATTATCGTAGAAAACTCTTATACAGATAGTAATTTTGCTCAAAGTTTTAGTAATACCAATACCAAATGTGCCCAAGCTAGCCAAAACGTAAATGATCAAATAATAAAAATGGCAAAAGAAAAGAATTTGAAGTTTCACGTAGGAGACATTTTTTGTAGCGAATCATTCTACCATAGTAAAGGAAAGAATGTTTCTTATCCACCTTCTGTTTTAGGAGTAGAAATGGAAAGTTTTGCTCTTTTCCATATTGCGTCCGTATTAAACAAACAAGCTGCAACGATTTTAACTGTTTCTGATTCTTTGATTACCAAGGAAGTAACGACGAGTGAAGAACGTGAAAAATCATTTACCGATATGATTACCTTAGCTCTCGATTCCAGTTTTAATAAAAATTAAATTTTTACATATAATAGAAGTAATGAGGTGAAAGAATGGAATATAGACAGAAAGATTTTGGATCATACCGTTTACATATGATTCAAGTGGACAAGTTTAAAAGTATTAAAATGAGAGTAATGTTTCAAAGACCAATCGAAAAAGAAGATATCACCATACGTAATTTTTTAACCAATATCTTAACCCTTTCTTGTAAAGAGTATAAAACAAAACGTGCTCTTGCTATCAAATCACAAGAATTGTATGCCGCAAATGTAACAGCATACAATAGACGAATTGGTTCAATCATTAGTACCAATGTATCGCTATCAGCATTGAATGAAAAGTATACCGAACCAGGTATGTTAGAACAGAGCATTCAATTATTATCCCAGATCATTTTTGAACCACATGTTGAAAATGGCCAATTTGATTCTGAGTCGTTTCAAATTGTGAAAAATGATATTGAAATGATGTTTTCATCCGTTAAAGAAGATTATAATAAATATAGTTTGATTCGTTTATTAGAAGAAATGGATGAAGATGTTCCATTTTCGTATCGTGGCATAGGTTACCAAGAAGATTTAGAAAAAATCACGGAAGCAAACTTGTATGAATACTATCAAGACATGATAAAGAAAGATCAAATCGATATATACGTTATTGGTGAATTTGATTTTAACGAAATGGAACGTTTGGTAAAAGAAAATTTCCCATTCTACACGCTCAAAAAACAAAAGAAAATAGATTCGCTTATTCCATGTACAACGGTTCGCAAAAAAGTAAAAGAGGTCAAGGAACAAGAAGAGGTTAAACAAGCAAAGTTAGCGATTGGTTGTCGACTTGTTAATCTAACAAATTATGAACGAAAATATCCGCTTACTTTATTTCATTTGATTTTTGGTGGTGGAAGTGATTCGAAATTGTTCCAAGTGGTAAGAGAAAAACACAGCCTTGCTTATACTATCTCTTCTTCGCTCAGTAAAATGGATAATCTCTTGTTTATTCGTGGTGGAATCGATAGTGAAAATGAACAGAAAGCAGTAAAATTAATTAAAGAACAATTAGAGGCCATGACGAAAGGAGACTTTACAGAAGAAGCCATTGCCAAAGCCAAACAGATTTATTTAACAGCCATTGAAGAAATGGAAGATTCGATGGGTCAAATCATTAACAACTACGTTATGATGGATTTAACAGATGCCGATGACATTGAAACCAAAAAAAAAATGATGCAAAAAGTGACCAAACAAGACATTATCGATGTCAGTAAAAAAGTAAAGATAGATACGATTTATATGTTGGAAGGAGGAAAGTAAGTGGAAAAGATAGAATTAAAAGGATTAGATAGCGTTCTCTATCATGAAACCTTAAAAAATGGCTTGCAAGTCCTTCTAATACCATATGAAAATAAAAACAGTTACTATATGACCTATGGAACATGGTTTGGCTCTGTCAATACGGAATTTGTTCCCCTAGGAGAAGAGAACATGGTAAAAGTACCCGATGGCATTGCTCACTTTCTAGAACATAAAATGTTTGAACAAGAAGATGGTGTGGATCCTTTTACGTTCTATGCAGAAAGTGGAACTGGTGCTAATGCCTCGACAACCTTCAATGGAACACAGTATCTTTGCTATGGAAACAAAAATCTTTTACAAAACTTAGAATACTTATTAAACTATGTAGCAAGTCCATATTTTACCGATGAAAACGTCGAAAAAGAAAAAGGAATTATAGCGCAAGAAATTAAGATGTATGATGATATACCAGAGTGGTTTTTACAAGATCAATTAAGAAGAAATTTATTCCATGAATATCCCATGCGTATCGATATCGCAGGAGATGTGGAATCGATCAATAAAATTACGAAAGAAGATCTTTATAAATGTTATAATACCTATTATCGACCAGACAACATGTTCTTGATTGTTGCAGGAAAGATGGATGTCGAAGAAGTGATTGAGTTAATTCGAAAGACCGAAGAAAACCACTGTCGAGATAGACAAACACAAGTAAAAGAAAAAGAATACCACGAAAAAGAAGAAGTGGTGAAAGAAAAAGAAGAATTTAAAATGAATGTAAAACTACCGAAAGTAGGATATGCCATCAAACTAGATAGAAATCAATCCAAAATAAAAGATAACTATGAGTTTGATCTATATTTATCGATGGTAGGAAGCTTACTTTTAGGGGTTACATCGCCACTGAGAGAAAAAATGCGCAATAAAAAATTAACGACTTCGTTCTATTACGAGTTCGATAAAGCCCTAAATTATCGTACCTTAATGATTATAGGCGAGACGACAAGACCCGAAGAACTATTGCAAGATGTCAAAGAAGAACTAAACAACATGTCGTTCAATGAAGATGACTTTGAACGAATTAAAAAAGTATGGATTGCATCTGAGGTACAGATGATCGATCATATACCAAATACAGTAGATAATTTCTGTTATGAAATGTTTACTTATCATCAAGTGATTTCCGATCGAATAGCAAGAATTCGCAAAATGACATTCAAAGAATTTCAAACTATGGTAAAAGAGTTAAATTGGCATCATCGAACAGAAGTGATCATTTATCCGAAAGAAACAGAAGAATAGTTTAAATCTATTCTTTTTTGTCATTACGTAGTATAATGAAAAAGGAGGTAATATCTATGTTAAAAGTAGAAAGTATTGTAAAGTACTATGGAACACAAAAAGCAGTGGATCATCTATCTTTTACAGTTGCGCCCGGTGAAATATTTGGCCTTTTAGGGGAAAATGGTGCCGGAAAGACGACGACCTTCCGCATTATAATGGGGTTACTTGATGCAAGTGAAGGAAAAGTAACATTAGATGGTAAGAAAATAGACTATGATCAAACAGACAAAATAGGTTTTATGACCGAAGAGAGAAGTTTATTATCGAAACTAACGGTGAAAGAACAAATTTTATTTTATGGTTCCCTAAAAGGAATGAAAGAAGATGCAATTGAAACAAAATTGGATCATTGGTTAAAACGTTTTGAAATCGAAGATTATAAAAATCGAAAAATCAAAGAATTATCGAAAGGAAATCAACAAAAAATTCAGTTTATTTCCGCTGTGATCAACGATCCGAAATTATTAATTTTAGATGAACCGTTCACTGGCCTAGATCCAATTAATGTAAAGATGTTGAAAGACGCGATATGGGATTTACAGAAACAGGGTTGTTCGATTATTTTTTCTTCCCATCAAATGGAACACATTGAAGAATTCTGTGAAAAAATGGTCATTTTAGTAAAAGGTAATAGCATTCTAAATGGTGATGTGAAAACAATAAAGAAAGAGTTTGGTAGAAGCAAAGTGCGAATTGATGGCAAAATCAAAAAAGAAGATATTAGAGAAGTAGAAGGTGTCGTATCGATTACAAATACTCCACGAGGTTTCGAAGTGAAAATAGAAAACGAAGAAGTCATTGACAAGCTTTGGAAAAAAATTCGCAATTTTGAAATTACTTGTTTCGAAGTATTAGAACCAACTTTGAATGAAATCTTTATTGAGAAAGTAGGTGCTTACAGTGAAAAATAAGTTTTTCTATTTAACCAAAATGAGTCTTAAGAAAAAGATGGGATCCAAATGGTTTGTTGTCGTCAATATATTACTTGCCATTGTTTTAGTAGGATTAATCAACATCGATCATATTATTTCCTTCTTTGGAGGAGATTTTGATGAATCGTTAAATATCGTCGTAATCGATCAAGAAAATGATGCGTACGATGTCTTTAAAAATGTCATGGATCAAACCAAAACACTCTTTGATACGGAATTAAAAACGGATATCAAAAAAGAAGAAAAAACCAAGGACCAAATCAAAGAAGAAATCCAAGATACCAATACAATTGCGATTGTCTTTGATCATGATCAAGAAAACACTTTGAAAGCAGAAGTTATTTCTGATGGCTTAATCGATTCCATCGATTATCAATTAATCGTTCAAGCTTTGACAGCAACCAAACAAAGTATTGCCTTAGAAAACAGTAATATTGATAAAGAAGAATTAGCGAAAATATCTTCCCCAATAAAAGTAGAACGAACTGTATTAGATGATACCAAAAATCAAGAAGAAGAAAATATGTCTTTAATTATGGGAACTGTTTTTCCAACAGTTATTTTACCATTCTTTATGCTTGTCATTTTCTTAGTCCAAATGATTGGCGCGGAAATCAATGAAGAGAAGACGACGCGAAGTATGGAAATTATCATTTCCAATGTCCCAGCAAAAGTTCATTTTTTCTCTAAAGTAGCATCTTCCATGACTTTTGTTTTATCCCAAGGATTACTACTATTTCTCTATGCTGGTCTAGGTTTATTCTTAAGAAACATACTATCAGGAGCAGGGGATAGTTCTATTGCAAGTAGTTTGTTTAGTGGCTTTGAAGCGCTAAAAACAAGTGGTTTTGTCGATAAATTGATCTATATCGTGCCTCTTACCCTCATCTTAATGATACTCTCGTTCTTAGCCTATGCACTTGTTGCAGGAATATTAGCTAGTATGACTGTCAACATGGAAGATTTCCAACAAATTCAAACACCGATCATTTTAATTTGTTTAGCTAGTTACTATTTAGCAATTATGGCAAGTATGTTCGATGGGTCACTATTCATAAGAGTCCTATCTTATGTACCATTTATTTCTTGCTTGCTTTCTCCTGCCTTATTGACGATAGGGCAAATAGGTATTATTGATGTAATCATTTCCATTATCATTTTAGTAGTATTTAATTATATGGCAATCAAACATGGACTTCGAATCTATAAAGCAGGAATCTTAAATTATTCGCAAGAAAAAGTTTGGACGAGATTAAAAAAAGTAATCAAAACAAAAGAATGATAAAAGAGCATTTGCTCTTTTTTCGTTGCAACTTTTTAAATGACTGTGATATAATGAATACATGCGAGGGTGGCGGAATGGTAGACGCGCTACTTTGAGGTGGTAGTGATGAATAATCGTGAGAGTTCAAGTCTCTTCCTTCGCACCAGAATGATAGGAAACTCGAACTTTTAATATTCGAGAGTAATAAATTGCTAACAGAAATGTTAGTTTTTTTGTTATTTAAGAAAGTGAGAGTGATTATATGTTAACAATAGAAACTAAAGAATTAGAGATAAGTAAAGACTTATTAAAGAAAGTTGAGATGATATGTAAGTTTGCTTGTGTTAAACCTACTATTACAAATGGAAATATTAAGAATATTAAAGGAACTAATATTGCTTATGTAAAACCACATATTATTAAAATTAATAAAATTGATTATTTAATGTTTGATGAGTGTGATGACATATTTATTAATGGTTATGACGAAAAAATAAAGTTTAAAGAATTTGAAACCCACATTAAAAGCCGTTTTTAAGCCAAATATTTGACATTTTTAAAAAAAGTGATAGAATAATCGACTAAGAAGACTTATGTCTATTTAAGGGGGGGGTAAATAGTTATGAGATTCAAGATTAAAAGCAAACCCTATTCAAAATTAGATTTTAAAAGGTGTCAGCAGTATTAGTCACTATAATACTTTTGACACCTTTTTTGTTAGAAAAGGAGTTGATAATTAAATGAATGATGAAAAGAAAATTGCAGGAATTTATAAAAGAGTTTCAACATTAGACCAAAAACGAGAAGGTTTTAGTTTACCAGAACAAGAAGAAAAATTAAGAGAGTTTTGTAAATTCAAGGGTTATGAAATTTATAAAGTATATGCTGATGAAGGAATTAGTGCTAAAAATGATAAAAGACCAGCATATCAAGAAATGATGAGAAATGTTAAAGATAAGAAAATAAATGTAATTGTTGCTTTTAAACTAGATAGACTAACAAGAAGCGTTTTTGATATTGAAAAACTTATGAAGTTTGTTAATGATAATGATTGTGATATTGATTGTATGGCTGATGAATCTAATACTACTACTTCAAATGGTAGAATGGTTATGAGAATAATGACTAGTGTA
>CAZJKO010000038.1:0-10036 GCA_964546995.1 uncultured Muribaculaceae bacterium
GCACACGCTTGATAAGCGTGGGGTCACAGGTTCAAGTCCTGTCAGGCCCACCATTATAATTGCCTCAATAGCTCAGTCGGTTAGAGCACTTGACTGTTAATCAAGGGGTCGTAGGTTCGAGTCCTACTTGAGGCGCCATTAATTTTGGCCAGTTGGTGAAGTGGCTTAACACACCGCCCTTTCACGGCGGCATTCACGGGTCCGAATCCCGTACTGGTCACCAATTAAAGTACAAAACGCACAACTCGTGTGTTTTATTTTTTTATCTCTCATAAAAAGAATACAAAAAACGCGAAAACAATTGACAGTTATAGGAATATAAGGTAATATTATAAATACGGAACGCAAAGAAGTTGCCATTCCAAATTGGTATAGGGAGCAGTACTCAAGAGGCTGAAGAGGCGCCCCTGCTAAGGGTGTAGATCGGGTAACTGGTGCGAGGGTTCAAATCCCTCCTGCTCCGCCATAATAAAATTGACCATTGATTATCAATGGTTTTTCTTTTGTCAACCCAAAAATATCGAAGCCAAACTAGTTTACAAGAAAAGAGTCACTCTGTATAATAAAAACAAAGAAGTAAGGTGAAGTAAATGATCAAAGAATTTTTTTCAACAGAAAGGGGAAGCGTACCATTTTTCCATTTCAAACTATTTGGATTTTGGCACATTCTTTTGCTCTTGTTCCTAATAGGAGGACTTCTGTTCATATATTATAGAAAAGATCAACTAAAAAAATGGAATCGCAACGAAAAAAAGAGTAGAATAGCGATGGCTAGTATTCTATTGAGCAATATGCTAATCTATTACGGAAGTAAAATCATAGAAGGAACATGGAATTTTAAAGTACATTTACCACTTCATTTTTGTTTTATCAGTGGTTTTCTCTTCATGTTTGCCTTGTATACGAACAATAAAAAATTATTTCGTACAACATATTTCTTTTCTTTTGCAGGACCATTACCCGCTATTTTATTACCAGATTTAACATGTGGAATGGATCGTTTCATTTTCTGGCAATTCTTTATTAGCCATCACATTTTCTTACTATTTAGCGTATACACATATTATGTATTGGATTGGAAAATAGAAAAAGGAGATGCAAAACGAGCTTTTTTTCATGCCAACATCATCTTTGCTCTCGTCTTTTTATTCAATCAAATATTTAAAACGAATTATATCATGACCGAAAATCTCCCTGCCCATGTCATAAAGTTGATGCCTTTTTTAAAAAACATCGATTTTCCTATCGTATGGTTAGAATTAGCAGGAACGCTTGCTTTTCTGTTTGCAAGATTACTAATTTACTGTTGGGAAGATAAACCAGTCGATAAAAGCCAAACGAAGAAGGAACAATATGCGGTTAGTGGTTAATATCGATGCTTGTCTCAATAAGAAAGAATCGAATGAAAGGAAAAGACCAAATCGATCCGTGAATTTCAAAGATACCCCATGATTTCACAAAATATGAAACAAATGCCAAGGAAACGCTCCTGGTACAAGCTCCCAAGAGGAAAGGAAATGTAACATGAAATATCAAGAAATAGAACACTCGATTATTACAAAATATCGAAAATCAATTTGGCGTAATTTCATGAAAGCGATACGAGATTATGACATGATTCAAGAAAATGACAAAATTGCCGTTTGCATCTCTGGTGGAAAAGATTCCATGTTACTTGCGAAATGTATGCAAGAACTAAAAAAACATGGCAAAACACCATTTGAATTAGTCTTTCTAGTAATGAATCCTGGTTATACGGAAGTAAACAAACAAAAAATCATCGAAAATGCCAAACAATTAAACATTCCCATTACCATGTTTGAAACGGATATCTTCGATACGGTAGAAACGATTGAAAAAAATCCTTGTTATCTATGTGCAAGAATGCGAAGAGGACATTTGTATCATAAAGCAAAAGATTTAGGATGCAATAAAATTGCATTAGGACACCACTTTGATGATGTCATCGAAACAATTCTCTTAAGCATTCTTTATGGTGGAGAATATAAAACCATGATGCCGAAACTTCACAGCCAAAATTATCAAGGCATGGAATTGATCCGTCCCCTTTATTTTGTAAGAGAAAAAGACATTATCGCTTGGAAAAATTATCATGATTTATCTTTCCTAAATTGTGCTTGCCATTTTACCGAAAAATCTTCTCATCACGAAGAAGAATCCAAACGATTAGAAATGAAAAAATTAATCGAACAGTTTCGAACGTTAAATCCCCATATCGAAAATAACATTTTTAAAAGTGCTGAAAATGTCAATTTAAACACAGTGATTCAATATCGCAAAGATGGGGAAAAACATCATTTTTTAGACGATTATCATAAATAAAATACGAATTTTGTATAAGAAATCTCTTTTTTTATCATGATTGATAGGAAAGGAGATTTTTTATGGCACGTCACAAAGTGGAAATTAGTGGCGTGAATACAGCGAATATTAAAGTATTATCCAGTGAAGAGATGAAAGAACTTTTCATCAAAATGAAAAACGGTGATCCGTTTGCTAGAAATGATTTAATCGAAGGCAATTTAAAATTAGTTCTAAGTATTTTAAAACGATTTCTAGGTCGCAGTGACAATATGGATGATTTATTTCAAGTAGGGTGTATAGGTTTAGTTAAAGCAATTGACAATTTTGATTTATCCCATGAAGTCCGCTTTTCCACCTACGCTGTTCCTATGATATTAGGAGAGATAAGAAGATATTTACGTGATAATAATAGCATCAGAGTAAGCCGATCTGTCAAAGACTTAGCATATCGAATTTTAAAACTAAAAGAAGAAATCATTTCCCAAACCGGAGAAGAACCAACTTATGAAGAATTAGCTAAAAAATTAGAGGTAACGCCTTACGAAATTGTACATGCCCAAGATTCTCTAAAAGATCCGATTAGCATGTTTGAACCAATTTATAATGATGGTGGAGATACGATCTATTTGTATGATCAAATTGAGGATAAAAAGGTTGCAGAACATGATTTAGATTTTCGAATAGCGATTGATGATGCAATCAACGAATTAAACGAAAGAGAACAATACATTTTAGAAGAACGTTTTATAATAGGGAAAACACAAATGGAAATCGCTAATGAACTAACCATAAGTCAAGCACAAGTATCAAGATTAGAAAAAAATGCGATTGCGAATTTGAAAAAATTGTTGAAATAATGAAAAGAATGAAACATAAAATAAACTAGGTGGTAATATGAGACTTTCAGATCTTCAAAATAAAGATATTGTCAATGTCGTAGATGGAAAAAATATTGGAAATATTATCGATGTGAAGATCGATGAAGAAAAAGGGAACATTCTAGCATTGATTATTGAACCGACCAAAAATTTTTTTTCTTTTTTTAACAAAGGAATGGATACCGAAATCAATTGGGATCACATTACCAAAATAGGGGAAGATGTTATTTTAGTAAAACTAACTTTGTAACATCTTCTTTTTTATAGAACAGTTTCATAATCTTAAACAGGTGATGAACTTGAAAAGACGCGTTCATTTAAAGAAGAGACATAAAAAAGTCGCCAAATCAAAAATATGGTTATGGTCAATCATTTTTGTTGTCATTATGACCTATATAACAATTCATATAATTGGTACAAAAATTAACCCTATTTTACTAGGCTATGCCCAAATGGAAACCAAACGCTTTGCAACTTTATTGATCAACCAAACCGTGACAGAAGAATTAGTAGATACTTTAGAAATGGATGAACTTTTCATGATCAACAAAACAGAAACTGGTGAAATTCAGACGGTAGATTTCAATCCTGCTATTGTAAACAAAGTACTATCGCTAGCTTCAAAAGCGGTCCAACAAAAAATAACAGCATTAGAAAATGGGAATATAGAAGAACTTCCGAAAAGTTTAGAGGGAATGAATTTTTCAAAATTAAAAGAAGGAATTGTATGTGAAATTCCACTAGGAATCCTAACAGGAAATTCTCTTCTTACCAATCTAGGACCACGATTTCCCGTAAGATTATCGTTTTTAGGCGATGTTATAACCAACATAAGAACAAAAATTGATTCCTATGGAATTAACAATGCCTTGGTAACGATTTCTATAAAAGTAGAATTAACAGAAAGAATCACTATGCCACTTTCTACCAAAGAAGAAACCATTGAAATAGATATCCCTATTGCCATTAAAATGGTCCAAGGGAAAGTACCGACTTACTACCAAAATGGTCTTGATAAGAATTCGAATATTTTTTCTTTACCACTTCAGTAACACCCTACCATAGAATTTACAAATTTAGGAAGAAAAAAAAGACAAGTTATGTTATACTACTATTATAGGATGGTGCACTATGGAAGAGAAAAAGAGAAAGAAACGTAAAATCAAAGTAAAAAACGTCGTAAAATTATCTTTACTTTTAGTCGTATTTGGTCTTGTCTTATATACAACAATTCATTTTGGAAAAAATATCGTTATTGGTAAAAAAGAAGTGCGTTATCTAGCAAATGATATGCCATTAGTAGCAATATACGATAAAGAAGGAAAAGAATTAGAAGCAAAAGCGCGAGGAACAAAAGTATTGTTTCAAGAAAATAAGACAATCACCATTGACGAAGAGACATTATATGCAATTGTCATTGATAAAGAAGAAGCATATGTAAAAAAAGACTTTTTAGTGGAAAATGAAAAAGAAGTTGTCAAAGAAAAAATCGTTTATGTAAGAACACCGCAAAACCTCTATGAAAATCCAACAGATGGAACACTTTTACAATTAGTAAAAAAAGGAGAAGCTCTAACCGTAGTAGGATTTGATGGTTTAAAAGAAGACGGAAATGTCGATTTGTATAGAGTAAAAGTAAATGATATAGAAGGTTACATTTATAAAAAATATGTAACTTTGGATAATGAAAGTGCTCTAGCACATTACGATCCTGATAATTATTATACGGTTCACCAAGAACGAGGGGATCGATATGGCGGTGGAGATGCAGGAGCCCTCGATTATTTTCCAGTGGAAAAACCAAAATTTGAAAACAACAAAATGCCCGACCAAGTTTATGCACTTTACTTAAATTGTGGAAAAAATGTGATCAACAACGTAGATGATTACATTGCTTTCGCAAAAGAAACAAAAATAAATGCCTTCGTCGTCGATATCAAAGATAATACGACGCCAGCTTATTCGTCAAAAGTGATGGAAAAGTATTCCAAGACAAATGCGGAACATGCTTACAATTCGATAGAAGATTATAAAAAGGCAATAGACAAAATAAAAGAAGCTGGTTTTTATGTCATTGGTCGAATTACTGTTTTCAAAGATGAGTATTATGCCATGGATCATCCGGAACATGCAATTCGCAACACTAAAACAGATGGATTGTTTGAACATAGTGGCACTTATTGGCCAAGCCCTTTTCAACGAGGTGTATGGGAGTTTAATGTAGCTCTTGCCAAAGAAGCTGTCCAAGAAATGGGCTTTAACGAAATCCAATTTGATTATGTTAGATGCCCAGATAGAACTTATCAATTAGAACAACAGGGAATCATGGATTTTAGAAACACCTATGATGAGGATAAAGCACAAGCGATACAACGCTTTTTGCAGTATGCAACAGATGAACTTCACAAATTAAACGTATATGTATCAGCAGATGTTTTTGGAGAAAGTGCTCACAGTTATGTGACTGCATACGGACAGTATTGGGCAGCAATTTCCAACGTTGTCGATGTCATAAGTGCTATGCCGTATCCAGATCATTTTAACAAGTATGAATACGGATTTACCCAACCAGTGTGGTCTATTCCATATGACATTCTAAATTACTGGGGGAAAACTTATGTCGCAAATCGCCAAAAAGAGATACCGACGCCAGCAATTGCTAGAACCTGGATTCAAACTTACGATACGATTAGAGAACCTTATTTAACGTATGGTGCCAAAGAAGTATCAGATCAAATTAAAGGTTTGTATGATGCTGGTTTAAATGGTGGATATATGACTTGGAATTCAGGTAGTAATTTATCAAAATACAAAAGCCAAAAAAGTGCATATAGTAAGGAGTACTAAAATGAAGGAAATCGTAATCCAAAATCAAAAATACACATTAGAAAAAAACGTAAAAGACGCTTTTCGCATAGAAGAAGTAACGGATCGATACACAGACTACTTTACAGAATTTGACTATATTCTAGGAGACTATTCTTACGACAAGTTAAGATTAAAAGGATTTTATGAAAGTACGAACGAAAAAGTCAAGAATATAAACGATATTAAAGGGTTAGATGATTATATTTTGAATTATTGCGCCTATGGTGCAAGACATTTTTTGTTAAAAAAAGTAAAATAAGTGTTGAAAATACTGTAAATTGTGGTAGAATAATATTATAAGAAAATAAAAGGAGGATCTAGTAATGGAAAAAATGCCAAACAAAAAGATGATATCAATTGTTGCAGAGGATGGCTCAATTGAAGAAGTAGAAGTATTATTATCTTTTGAATTTAACGATACAAAAAAAGAATATGTAATTTATACAAAGAATGAGACAGACGAAAATGGAAATGTTACGATTTATGTAGCAAGTGTTCATCGTGGGGAAGATGGAAAACAAGAATTAGGCAGTATTGAAAATGATGAAGAATGGACACGTATTAAAGATGTATTACGTGAATTATCAAAAACAGACGATAACGAATAGAAAGGAGGAATTACAATGTATGACGATAAATTACAGCAAAACGGACTTCATGTTAGTTTAATGGATGATTTTGTTAGAAAGTTAAAAATGGTTCCTCGAAGAATAAAACTTGCTCCATTATCTTTTAAAAATGTACAAAATTTTGAATTTTGGAGCTTAGAAAACGTATATAATCAAACGATTTCTGAATTGAAAGAAGAACGCGATACAATAAAAGAAGAATTAGAAAGACAGCCAGATATTAATAAGTATGCCTATAAATTAACAAAGAAATTGAAAAAAATAAATGCTGAAATTACTAACTTGGAAGGAAAATGGGAAGTAAGAGATGAAAGCAAAAAAGCCAACGCTTCTCCAAAATTAAAAAATGGTTTAGACGAAGCAAAAGGTGTTTATCAACAAATTGAAGGTGTTGATAAAACACATGCTATTACGGAAGAAGATGAAGCGATCGCTACACTTACATCACAATTTCAATCATTTAATCAACCTAAAAATGAGCCGATTGTTGAAACTACCACGATAGAACAACCAATAGAAGAGAAAAAAGTAGATATAGATCAATATTTAAATAAAGAATACGATAGAATACGTCGAAAAGATGATGGAGTTGAGCCAGATATGAACGATCAGTTAGAAGAAAGAAGAGAAGAAGTAGAAACATTTAAAAATGAATTAGCACAAGGAAGAGTAACAGCGAATGACTCATATGATCCTAGTGAGTTTTTAAGAAGATCGGCAGGAGAAGGTACAGAAACAAAACAAGATGCAATGGATGCGATTTCTAGACTTTTACCTGAATATCAAGAGATAATGGCTCCTGTTTTTGAGGCGGAGCGAGCTAAAGAAGAAGATTTGACATCTTTACAAGATGCAGATGATGAATTGAAAGGGACAATGGAAGAAAACCACAAGATTATAGAAATGAATAAAGATGCAAATCAACGGTTAAACTATATGAGAGAAGTTTTAATAAGACATGCTGAACAAGAAAAAGCTCGTATAGCAAGGGATAGAGAACGGATAAAAGCTGACGAAAAGTCAAAACGAGAAAAAACAGTACAAATCAATGAAAATATTGATGAAAAGAAAAGGCAATTTGCAAATACTTCTAAAGAATTAGCTGATCTAGAAGATGCATTCCAAAAATTAGGAATACCATTAGATCAAGAAGAAACTAGCATGAAAAAGAGATAATATTACTATCTCTTTTTTGTTTATATAGATTTAATAATAAACAAAACTCATAAACTTCTAATAAAACGGCATGATTCATAAATTAACAAACGATTCATACAATAAATTGAGGTGAGATGATGTTAAAAAACATTTTGTACTATTATTATCATCTCACAGTAGAAGAAATTCGGAAGATGGGTAAATATTACTATTTTCAACTTCAGAATGAATACTACGTATTGACTCCGTTTTATCGGCCACTTGAAGATGCAAAAGCACTGTATGAAATGACTTTAATACTTACAAAAAAGCATGGTCTATTTTCAAATATCATTTTAAATAAGGAGGGAAATATATTAACCTATATAAATCAACAACCTTATGTTTTGATAAAATACAATTGGCAAGATAATAGGAAAATATCTTTAGTAGATTTATCGAATAGTAACATAATGGTAGATGTGAGATCAAAATCATTAGAAACTTTAACACGATTTAATTGGATAGAACTGTGGAAACAAAAGATTGATTATTTTGAATATCAAATAATTCATTTTGAACAAAATTATCCGTTGCTTTGGGAATCAATTGATTATTATATAGGATTAGGAGAAAATGCCATTAGTTACATTCAACAAATTCGAAATCAAAGAAAAAATACACAAGATTTTTTAGTTGTTTCCCATCGACGCATCAATGTAAATAATAGTATATTTGACTTATATAATCCATTGAACTTAATAATTGATCATCGAGTAAGAGATGTTGCAGAATATGTAAAATCAGCGTTTTGGGAAGATCAGTATTCTTTGATTGATATAGAGGAGTTTCTAGAAGGACAGTTGCTATCACCATATGGCTATCACTTGTTTTTTGCAAGGATGTTATTTCCGACATTTTACTTTGATCGTTATGAACAAATTATTAATGGTCAAGAGAAAGAAGAAAAAATTTTAGAAATCGTAAATAGAATAGAAGAATACGAAAAATTCCTATATGATATTTCGCAAATTATAAAAAAAAAGACACCACTTCTCGAAGTAGGATGGCTTTTCCATAAAAATATATAACGGACAATAAAGTTAAATATTTTTCACACACAGTACTTCTGGAATTTCGTTTTTTATCGACTCTTCAACAGCGTTTTTTAAAGTGATGTCCAACATAGGGCATCCATGACAAGCACCTAATAATTTAACATAGACAATTCCGTCCTCAAATTTGACAAATTCCAAATCACCACCATCTTGCTGTAAAAATGGTCGAATTTGATCAATAATTTGGATAATTTGATTTTCTATTTCTTTCATTTTTGATCACCAAAACAATTATATCTTTCTTTTCAAGATTCGTAAAGTAAAATGTGCATGGTTGCGATAAAAATAGTATTTGTGATATAATGAACTTGAGAAGGTGTAAGTATGACTAAATACGAAAGGGGAAGAGTCGTTACAGGGTATGTCACAGGAATAGAAAAATATGGAATTTTTGTTGGGTTAGATGAATATTATAGTGGATTAATACATATTTCTGAAATTTCTAATGGATTTGTTAAAAACATAAATGATTATGTAAATATCGGTGAAACAATCAAAGTAAAAATTATGGATAGCGATGAAGACTCTTGCCAAGTAAAACTAAGTATCAAAGATATTGATTATAGAATGTCCCGAAAAAAGAAAAATAAAATACAAGAAACGACATCTGGTTTTTCAGGATTATCAAAACATTTAAAAGAATGGGTAGATGAGAAAACAGAAGAGTTAGATAATCGTAGTAATTTTTAAATTAAAAAATATGAAAAAAACTGTTATCGGTATTGACATTGATAGAAAAATAAGGTATATTTAAACATGTCAAGCCGGTTGTATGGGCGATTAGCTCAGTTGGTTAGAGCACCTGCCTTACAAGCAGGGGGTCGTAGGTTCGAGTCCTACATCGCCCACCATTTTTTTGCCGAAATAGCTCAATTGGTAGAGCAATTGATTTGTAATCAATAGGTTACGGGTTCAATTCCTGTTTTCGGCACCACTTTTTGGAGAGGTAGCGAAGAGGCTAAACGCGACAGACTGTAAATCTGTTCCCTTTGGGTTCGATGGTTCGAAACCATCTCTCTCCACCATCTTATTGCCTCGTAGCCAAGTGGTAAGGCATCAGACTTTGACTCTGACATGCGCT
>CAZJKO010000039.1:0-9759 GCA_964546995.1 uncultured Muribaculaceae bacterium
GATCCCTACCTTTAAAAAAATTATAACAAATCTTTTCCCAAAAAACAACAAAAGAAAATAAGAATGGACTCCATTCTTATTTGTTGTATTCTTTCAAAAGTTCCATGACTTTACGCATTTCAAGATCGTACTGAATCATATCGATTCCACCAAAAGCTTGAAGGAACTCTTCTTTTCCCATTTGATATTTCTTAGCAAGTTCATCTGCTTCTTTTTCAGCTTCTTCATGACTTACTTCGATTTTTTCTAAATTCATAATCTCTTCTAAAATTAAACGATATAAAACGTGATTGAATGCTTCCTTTTCCATTTGTGAACGAAGCGTCTTTTCATCAGATTTCGTAAATTGATAGAACAAATCTAATGAAATCCCTTGCATCTTCAACTGTTCTTCATAACGAGCCATCATCCGATCTACTTCTTCTTCTACCATTTCTTCAGGAAGATCCGCTTCCGTATGTTTGGCAATTGCTTCAAGGAGACGATCGACATGATCATTTTCAGCATCCATCTCTTTACGAGCACGAATGTTATCCTCTAACTCTTTTTCTAAACTTTCTTTGCTGTCGACACCTTCCATACCCAAGTCATCAAAGAATTCTTTGTCGAGTTCTCTTTGTTGTTTTTCTTTAATTTCATGAAGAACAACCTTAAAGGTTACTTCCTTACCCTTTAACTCTTCACTTGGATATTCTTCAGGAAATGTCACCTTAATCTCTTTTGCTTCTTCTTTCTTCATTCCAATTAATTGTTCTTCAAAACCAGGAATAAACGTATTGCTTCCAATTTCTAAAGAGTAATTTTCTCCTTTTCCACCATCAAACGGAACACCATCTTTAAATCCTTCAAAATCGATGATAGCAACATTGCCATTTTCCAAAGTACCATCTTTGATCACAAGTTCTGTGTAACGTTCTAACAAGTGTGAAAGTTCATGATCAATTTCTTCCTTTCTCACTTTTACTTCTTCTTTTTTCACCTTTAAATCTTTATATTTATTAATTTTAATCTCTGGTTTCGTAATAATCTTAAAGGAAAAAGTAACCCCATTTTCATCGATACTCTTAATATCGACAGTAGGTTGTACAACTGGAACAACTTTATTTTCTTCTAACACTTTTTCATAAGCACTTTGCAACAAAGTTTCCGCAGCATCAAGATAGAGCGATTCCTTTCCATATTTCTTTAAGAATACATCCTTAGGTGCCTTTCCTTTACGAAAACCATCGATCGTTACTTCTTTGTTTTTCTTTTCAAAAGCTTGGTCAATTGCCTTAGCCCAAACTTCCCCTTCCATTTTTTGTGTAAGTTCTAAAACGTTTTTATTCTTTGCCATATTTTTCTTCCTCCAATGACTTCTATTATACTCTATTTTAATCTTTTTTCAAAGTAAAAAGTGCCAAATAGGCACTATTTTATTTCGGTAATTTCAATTTCATATGTCCCATTTGGACTATCCACAGTAACAATATCACCAATCTTATGATTCATAAGTGCTTTCGCAATAGGACTCTCGTTAGAAATTTTACTTTCGAAAGGATCTGCTTCTTGACTACCGACAATCTTATATTCATCTTCGTCGTCATCATCGATATATTTAATCGAAACGGTACTACCAAGCCCAACTTTATCTTTAGAAATTTCTTGAATAATCACAGCATTCTCTAACATCTTTTCAATCGTCTTAATCCGACCTTCTAGTTGTGCTTGCTCATTCCGTGCTGCATCGTAGTCTGCATTCTCAGAAAGATCACCCAAACTTCTAGCTTCCTTGATAGATTGTATATTAGCAGGACGTTTAACATTAATTAAATCGTCTAATTCTCGTTTTAATTCTTCATAACCTTCTTGTGTCAAATAAACAGCTTTTTTATCGCTCATTAAACTCACCTCTTCATTGATAATGACTCTAAAAGAATACTACAAAACTCTCAAAAAGTCAATTGTTTTTCTTCTAATATAACCATAGTGTATGTAAAGAAAAGAAAAAATTGACTAATTTTTACTTATGGATCTGTTCTAAAAAATAACGATCCGTAAATCCTCCAAGAAAATCGATGACAATTCGCCTTGGATCCGTCTTTTCCTGATAAGAAGAATCCATCGTATCTAAATAGACAGTATAAATAATACTATCACGATTGTTTTCGTTTAAATCGTCTAAATAACGATGATATAACTTCCAAAACCCTTTGCGATATTCTTCTTGCTTCTCTTTTTCCATTGAACAGGAATAAATATGTTGATAATTAAACGTTAAAAGTTCTAAAAGAGCTTGAAAAACATCTTCGCTCATTTCAATATAAGGTTTATCCAAACTGTTCTTAATAATATCTAAAATAAGCGTATTAACAATTTCTCGATTACAACTTCCCAATACCTTTCGTACCGTAAGAGGAATATCTTCGTTAGAAAGACGCCCAATCGTAATCGCATCTTCAATATCTCTTCCTATGTAGGCAATGACATCGCTAATGCGAACGACACACCCTTCAAGCGTCATAGGTCGTAACTTTTTCATAAACGAAGGATCATGGTAACAAGTTTCTAAATCAGCAAAAAAAGTATCCATCGTCTTTTCACCACATGGTACATATCGCCTTTCCAACAACTCCCCATTGTGACACAAAATGCCATCTAACACCTGAATCGTCAAATTGATACCACGTCCTTTATTTTCAAGCAACTGATACGTTCTCACACTTTGCAAATTGTGAGCATACACTTCATTTAATTCCGCCTGAGCAATCTCGTTAAGAACACTTTCCCCAAAGTGTCCAAGTGGTGCATGTCCAATATCGTGTCCCAAAGCAATCGCTTCCGTCAAATCTTCATTTAAAGAAAGAGCTCTCGCTATCGTCCGTGCCACCTTACTGACAAGTTGAACATGGACAATTCGTTTACTAACATGATCGTTATCTTGATAAGAAAACACTTGGGTCTTATTTAAATATCTAGTATACGAAAGAGCATGAATAATCCGGTCACTATCGTGAAAAAAAGGTGGCCGAATATCTTCCTCTTCTATTCTTTCCCTTTGAAACGAAGAACTAGGACACGCATAACAAGATAAATGTTCTTCTTTATTTAACATCGTTTGACTAACCTGTTTTACCATTTCTTTATTCATAAACATTCACTTCCTTAACAATTCGCATCATCGAATAAGGTTCCACCTCAATATCGAATGGAATTCGTAACACTTCTTCAGGATGATTAGCAACAGATACAAGTTCGAACTGTTCGTTGTAGAAAGAATCGATCGTAAAAAGAAAATGTTCTCCCTTCGGTGTAAAAAGTTCTACTTCGTCCCCTTTTTTAAAGTAGTTACGTTCCGTAAGTAAAATCTCACGTCTCTTTGGGTCATAAGCGATAACAATTCCTAAGAAGTCTTGATTCGATACCTCTTGTCTACCCGTATAATATTGATCCTCCTCATCAGCTTGTTTCAAAAAGTAATGAGTAGACGTCTCTCGATTAGCAACGCGCGATAAGACCGCATCACAACGCTCCAAAAAAGTATCATCGACTGTTCCTTCAAGCAAATGATCGATCAATTCGCGATACGTCCCAATAACTGTCGCTAAATAGTATAACGAACGCATTCTCCCTTCTACTTTAAGAGAAGTAACCCCGATCTCCATTAAATCCTTAATATAGTGTGTCATATTTAAATCTTTCGTAGCCATCGTAAACGTCGAACCATTTTCGATATCATCAAAAGCAAACCGACAAACTTGACTACATCCCCCTCGATTCGAATCCCGATTGGTCACATAGTTCGATAACGTACACCGTCCACTATAACAAGTACACATCGCTCCATGAATAAACACCTCAATATCGACACCAACTTTATCGATAATCTCCTTCATCTCATCACGAGATAACTCTCTTGCCAACACAACCCGATCTACCCCTTGATCTTTAAAGTACTGGCAAGCAAGAAGATTAGAAGTAGAGTTCTGAGTACTAAGATGTACTTCCACTTGTGGATAATGCTCTTTAATATAAGAAATCAAAAACGGATCACTCACAATAAAAGCATCGATTCCACATCGAACAACCTCTCCAATATAGTCAAATACCCCATCGATATCTTCATTGTGAAAAACGATGTTTAAAGTAAGATAGACTTTCTTGCCCAAAGCATGTGCAAACTGACTTGCTTCTTCGATTTCTTCCAAACTAAAATTGTTGGCATTTGCTCTTAAACTGTACTCTTTTCCACCGAAATAAACAGCATCTGCTCCATAGAGAAGCGCTACCTTTAACCGTTCCAAATCTCCTGCTGGAGATAATAATTCTATTTTTTTCTTAGTCATGTTTCTTCACCTTATAAATTGTTTTTTGATAAAAGAACCCCTGATACGTTCCAATCAAAGAATTCACATCACGTATAATCTCATCTTTTTTAGAAAGATCATTTCTCATCTTCGAAAAAGAAGAACAAAGAGATAAAAACTGATCATGACAAATATCTTGTTCTCTAAGCACTCCATAATCAAAATTGTGTTCTAAAAGAGAAACAAATGGAACAATACCATTGACAAGCTTACCCTGATAAAAACTAGTCCCATTCGAATCTTCTTTCACCAAGAAGTTTTGCCCACTCACACGCTCTAAAACCGTAAGCGAAGAAGGAAAAGAAAGCTTCGCCATCTTACGATAGTTCGTAAGTAACTTTCTCCTAGAAACAGCCATAACAGGATGCCCAAGAACCATAGCCATAAGAGAAATAGAACTCTTTTCCTGAATCTCTAACATCTCATCTAACGTAAGTTCCGTAGCAAGATAAGCATAGTCTACCCCACGTTCATAATAGTAATTGCAAGTATTGTAATTAGTTACCATATGAGTCTGATTCCAAACCAAAGGAGTAGAAAGAGATAACGTCTTCTTTAACTCTAATAAAGCAAGATCGTAAAACAAAATACCAGAAAGACCCAAAGAATCAAGTTCAACTAACACATTCTTAAGTCCATCTAAGTCTTCATTAAACATCGTCTTATTAACACTAACAAACAACGAAATAGAAGGATACTTCTCTTTTAAAATTCTAATCTCAGAACAAGAAAAAACACAATCAAAACTAGAAGAAAACCCCTCAAGTCCCAAAATAAACCCATCGATCCCACAAGATAAATAATCATCAAACATCTTCCGAACAGGCTCTACCAACAACTTCATAATCCACCTCATCAATTATCCCTATTATAAACGAAAGAACAAAAAAAAGAAAGATCTAACAGACAACAAAAAAGACTATAACGAAAACTCATCATAGCCACTTTTATAATATGAAAGCAATAACACTCTACGCATTTTACTCTATCGAAAATGTTCTATCCTTTTCTTAGAATCGTTTCTTTTTACCATAACTTCATTTTCTCATATATCACGCTTCGCGTATCAGCTTGCCATTTGCCATTTGCCAGCTTGCCAGCTTGCCAGAAAAGGTTCCACCTTTTCTACTTATTGATCTCGACGACTGCCCGCGCACCGTAGTCTTCCGACCAGGCCGAGGAAATTTCGTACAGGCAGCCAGAGTCGGTCACATTTACCGCGGCCATTGTACCCGTGCCAGCCGACATGGTCCAGTATCCATAGTTATTTCCGTATTCTCCTCCCGTCTGGTCTACTGTTCCTCCATAACTTGTTGAATGATGCAAATAATTGTTCATCCAAATTGGACAACTTTTATCTGAACTTGTACATCCCATTTCTCCCGCCTCTTGGGCGGTGATCATTCTAGCTTTTCCAGTCCTGCTCTCTAATGTATATTTATTCGCTGTACAAGTTACTCCCAAAGTATCATAGGTACACTCTGTAAACTCATTTGTATTGAAGATTGTATTTCCCATCGTATACGTTTGGTCATTCACATTCGTCCATCCTACTGTTGCATTTTCCAAAGCTGGCAGTACTGTTAATGGTCCTTTATTATTGTCACCATATGCTGTACCCGTATCATACCATTCTATTGCATAGATCGTATTTTCTCTCTGTTGCATCGTAAGTATACCTTTCTCTTTATTCTCACTGATCACGTGGAAATACTTTATCTCACTATCATTTACTTGATATTTCACAATCGTTCCAGGAGTATAAGTTTCTGGAGCAGTTTCTATTTTGGTACACGTCTCTTCTTCTCCTGTAATACAATTCGTGGCATTGTACTCATACAAAGCTAATATGTTCTTATTTGTCTCACTTGGGCCTTTCTCTGCTTGCTGTTGGGATTGTGTTGCCACTACTCTTATCTTCGTTCTTACCACTTGACCCATCGCTTCGTTTCCTGTATTTTCATCAATCCATAGTCTTAAGTCATAAGTAATGGTCTTATTTCCATCAATCGTTCCACTATCTAGTACGCGATCAGGATGTTCTCCTAACGTATTTAATAGTGCTGTCGTCTTTGTTCCATCCTTTATTAATTGATATTTGACGAGGGAATCACTCATTCTTACTTCGTCTGTTTCTAAATCGATATCATCTAAATAGATCGTATAGTCACTTGCTATATCACTATGGTTTTCCAAGGTAAAGTGATAGGGATCTAATGTCTCTCCTACTTCGTCCAACATCGGTACGGCTTTTTCTTGAGAAATTCCTACACTATTTTCATCGTTTAAAATTAATGATAATGTTCCCGCTTTTAGAACATTTACCTTTGTTCCATTTAATTGTAAGGTGAACCATGCGTAGGTTCCTCCAATCACTAGAACCAGTACTAATAGTACACTCATTCCGATCATAAACAGTTTCTTTTTCTTATTCTCTTCCATCTTCTACTCTCCTATCTTTATATTTAAAATACCATAATTGCTATGTGAATACAATGGAAAACTTATATAATTAACACCTTTTGACAAAAAAGAAAACACCCATCGAAAGTGTTCTCTATAAAACATTTCTAGTAATTCATTCTAACAAATCTTCCTACTCACACTAAGTCCATCACCAACTGAATAAAAAGTTGTCACATAATCAGATCGATTCTCTAAATAAGTTTTATACTTCTTAATCTTACGAACGAGCCCCAAAACATTTTTACTGGTGATCGTATCTTCAGGAACATCGACCATTCCATGAAAATCCATATTGTCTGTTATAACGTATCCACCTACACCAAGATGAGGCTGAAATCGTTCAAAAAAACGAATGTTTTGACCTTTAGCAGCATCGATAAAAATAAGATCGAACGAACCCCTTACATGAACTTCTAACGCATCTTGAAAAATGAGGGTAATCTTCTCTTCCAATCCTAACTTTTTTACATTGCGAATCGCTTCCAAATAACGCTTTTCATCACGCTCTATAGTAACGATTTCAATATCAGAATCGACAAGTGCCATCCGAATGGCTGAGTACCCTATCGCTGTTCCAATTTCCAAAATTCGTTTGATTTTCTTTTCTTTGATAAACTGTAACAAAAAGGAAATCCCATCTTTCATCATAATTGGAACATTTTCACAACGCGCATACTCTTCAATACGTTCAATTTCAGACTGTATTCCCTCTACCATGTAATCCAATCACCTTTATCTTTAATTTCCTGAACTTTCTTATTATGTTCACGTTCTGTCTTAGTAAAGTACACTTGACGATGTTTATCCGCAACAAAGTAATAGTAACCTTCTTTTTCTCCGTCTGGCTCAATCGATGCAAAAATGCTAGCACGAGATGGATTGCAAACAGGACCAATAGGAAGTTTTCCACCCATTTTAGGACCTCTTGTATTATAAGGATTATAGGTATTAAACTCCTCTTTCGTAAGATCTCTTTCACTCATATCAACTTGAAAAGCATAGTAAGTTGTAACATCACTACCAAGACTCATATCGATAGCTAATCTATTGTAGAACACTTGAGCAATGCCACTGCGAAACTCATCTGTCGTTCCCTCTAGTTCTACAACACTAGCAAGTGTCAAAAACTCATGAACAGAAAAAGAACGATTCGAAATTTTTTCTTTATATTCGCTAAGAACAGTATCAGTCTCTTTTAACATCGTCCGAACCACTTCGTCAATGGTCACATCACGATTAAGAAATTGATACGTATTGGGAAATAAATATCCTTCTAAGGGATAGTAGATAGCATCATCTAAAACTTCCTCTGTCAAAAACCAATATTCTTCCACGAACTTCGAAATATAGTCACGATCTTTCATCGAATTCAAAAATTCATCATAAGAAATGTTGGTATTCTCAGAAAGTACTTTACCAATTCCTCTCATATTGAGTCCTTCTTTAAACGTCACTTGAATCGTATCGGGATTATAGTTATTTCCTCCCTCTAAAATATCCAAAATATTGAGAATCCCCATATTTTGTTTTAATTCGTAAGTAGAAGCCTTAAGTCCTTTACTACCATGTAATTTTACATAGAAATAAAAGAAATTGGCACTATGGATAAGCTTCTTTTCTTCTAAAATTTTACCAATCCCTTTAACGCTAGTCCCACTAGGAATCTCTACTTCAATGATATCATCAGAATCCGAAGTAGGACCCATCTGATATATATAGTATCCAGATAAAGCAAACAAAAAACAACTCATAAGAACCAATATGGCAATGACAATCGTTCTTGCTCTCACTTTCACTCTAGTTTTCACACACACTTCCTCCAAAAAAAGACAAGCAGTAACCAACTACTGCTCGTTACCACTTTCACTATTAGGTTTATTCTTAATTTCCTCTTGTAATGTTTCCAAAATCGTTTCGATAATCTTCCATTCTTTTTCTGATTCAATCGGCTCTAATTTTGTCTCTTCTTTTGTAGGATCAAAAATAGAAGCAAACACTTGTGTATTTCCATCTTGATCTACACTATTATCGGTATAAACAATGTAACTTTTCTTTGTTTCATCGGAATCGAATGTAAAAAGAACATCACAAACGACCTCTTTTCCATTGTCATCAAGAACTGTAAATTGATTTTTTTCCATCTTTATTTCTCCTTTTTTAAATCCAAATAACTTTGTAATATTATAGTAGCAGCTAACTGATCGACATGCTCTTTTCTCTTTTTACGCGAAGTATCACTTTCTAACAAAATCTGATTGGCAATCACGGAAGTCATTCGTTCATCTTGTAAATAGACAGGAATAGATAAAGCATCTTCTAACCTCTTTTGAAAAGAAAGACTAAGACGTGCTTTTTCTCCCAAGGTATTGTTCATATTTTTAGGTAATCCCAAAACGATTGCATCAACTTCTTCATCAAGGACAATTTGTTCTAGCAACGGAATTAACGAATCGTAATCCTCATTATGTCGAAGTGTCTTGTATGAAGAAGCAATGAGTCCCGTCTTATCAGAAAGGGCCATACCGAGCGTACGACTTCCAAGATCAAGTCCTAAATATCTCATTGTTCTCTATTTTGAAACTCCCTAAGTAATACTTCAATAATCTTAGCACGATCTAACTTCGTAATCTTATTTCTCGCTTCCAAGTGATTTGAAATGTATCCAGGATCACCACTCATCAAATACCCAACTAATTGATTTACACTATTGTACCCTTTTTCTTCTAAAGCATCTTCCACTTCACTTAATACTTTCAAAACAAGTGCTTTATCAAAATCTTCTAACTTGTATAAATGAGTCGTATTTTGTTCCATTTCCTCACCTCACTATAATACTAATGTATTCATTATAACATGAGAAACAAAACATGACAACCCATCGTGTAATAGAAATCAAACAAAGACAAAAGAACCAAGCAAAGACTCAGGCTTCACTTAGTTCTATTTG
>CAZJKO010000040.1:0-9661 GCA_964546995.1 uncultured Muribaculaceae bacterium
TTGGCGCCTTCGACATCCATTTTGTTGGCAATAATGATTTGAGGTTTTTTTAATAGTTTGTTGCTAAATGCTTCTAGTTCTTTGTTGATCGTTACATAATCATCATAAGGATCTCTTCCTTCAAATCCACTCATATCGATGACGTGGGCAATGACTCGTGTTCTTTCGATATGTCTTAAGAATCGGTCCCCTAATCCTTCTCCTTTGCTTGCTCCTTCGATTAAACCTGGCAAGTCTGCAATGACGAAGCTTCTTCCTTTTTGATCTTTGGCAACACCTAAGTTTGGTGTTAGCGTTGTAAAATGGTAAGATGCTATTTTTGGTTTTGCTTTCGATACCATAGAAATAAAGGTACTTTTACCGACGCTAGGCATTCCGACAAGACCGACATCTGCTAACATTTTTAATTCTACTTTTAAATATTTTACTTCGCCTGGTTCCCCATTTTCTGAAAAGTCTGGTGCGGTATTCGTCTGGGTTTTAAAGGCAGTATTGCCTCGTCCACCACGACCACCTTTGGCAACGACAACAGAATCGTCTTTTCCTTTTAGATCGGCAATAATCAAGTTGGTGTCGAGATCTGTTACGACCGTTCCTTGCGGTACTTTGACGACGATCGCGTCACTTCCTTTTCCATGTTGGTTTTTGCCTTTCCCATTTTCCCCTTTTTTTCCTTTGATGATCTTTTGGTAACGTAAATCGAGAAGGGTATGTAATCCTTCATCTACTTTAAAAACAATGTCACTTCCGTGACCACCATTTCCTCCGAAAGGACCACCTAATTCGACGTACTTTTCTCTTCTGAAGGCTGTACAACCATCTCCACCATTTCCTGCTTCTACTTTGATTTCCACTTCATCGACAAACATAGTATCCCTCTTTTCTTTTCCATTAAAAAAGTCCGTTTGTGGACTTATTATATCATACTTTTATCGTTTCGTTGAGAAAATTGTTGCCCCAACTAATACAAGAATGACTCCGACCATGACCATGATGATATAATTCATGCTTTTAGGGTTGTTGATGGCATCTTGAACGATCGTCGTCGTTAAGAAATAATCAGAGCAATGATCGATTTTAAAGGAAACGTACCCTTTTTCTACCTTCAATTCGTGATCGACATATTCTACTTGATCTTTTTCTTCATTATAGTAATACAAATACAACTTTTCACCGTTGGCATAATGGTTTCCAACAAATACTTTCATCGATGCTTCACTAGGAAGAGTTCCATGATGCGTAAATGATAGATATAGTTTGTCTTGGTTTTTGGAATGAGCATCGATTTTTTCTTTATTCGGACTTTCAAAATTTAGTTCAAAGTTAAGGTGAATCGCTTCTTTTATTTGATCCTTTCGAAAACTCCAAGAATACATAATACCACTATGTTGTTCTTTTAAGGTAATGATCACATCTTTTTCGGTAATCGTTTTATCTACTAAATAGTTATCTTTATCGATTCCTTCAATGACGATCTCAGGTAAATCACTACTTAGCGATAAAGCATTCACAGAAAAAGGAGTGAATAAAATCATTAAGAAAAGAACCATCCATATTGAACCTCTTTTCATAAGATACCTCCTATAATATGTTTAATATTAAAAATAAGATATTTTGTAGAATATGTATTCCTACAGGTACCAATAAATTATCGGTTTTATCGTAAGCATATGCTAATACTCCAGCAAAAAGAGCATGACTTAAAATAAATAGTAATTGTAGTGAGTTGGTATACGATAAAATTACATAGAAAGATCCATATAAGATACTGCTTGTCAAAATGTAAAACCATTTGTTATCCATTAGATCGTGGAAAGCTTTACGAAAGACGAATTCTTCCATAATTGGCGTTGCAAATAACATCGATAAGACAAGATAGATCGGTGCCGCATCTAACAGTCTCTTTTGTAATATATTATTTGGCATATCGACATTAAATATACCAATAATGATCGTGTTAGTAATAAAATATGCAAGAAAAGCGATAAACCAAAAGCCAAAGATTCGTTTGATCATTTTTCCCTTTTCTTGTCCAAAACGATAAAAAATGTCATCTAGTTCCTCACGGTATAGAAAGACAATGACTAATGTCACAGCAATTTCTACCGTCAATTGAAAGACTGCCGATACTAACGTTACTTTTTCGGGATTAATGATCGGTACTGTAATTCCTAAGGTTGTCAAAATGGTCGGATACATCGACACCAATAAAAATAATAGGATGCTAAGAAATGCTTTTTTTCTTCGATCCATCTAAATCACTCCTTACTTATTATTTTCATTATAACAAATAATTCTTTGATTGGAAATAGTTTCTCTTTTCTTTTTTGTTTCTTCTGTCAATCAAAAAGGACCACCTTAGGCAGCCCTATTCTTTTCTCGATTTATTCTAATCCTAGAATCCTCCGATAACTCTTCTTAACCAAGCTAACATATTGTCCCCTCCTTTCTTTCTATGATAATACTATTATATCATACTTTTAGTAAAATACTTCACTTTTTTCATCTATTGTGTAAACTAAAAAGCAGTTTCTTATTTTGATACTGCTTCTTCTTCAATTGGATAAACACTTACTTGTTTTTTTTCTTTGCCGAGACGTTCGAATTTGACAATACCATCTTTGGTTGTATATAGGGTATCGTCACTTCCCTTGCGAACGTTTAATCCTGGATATACTTTCGTTCCTCTTTGACGATATAAAATATTTCCAGCTAATACGAATTCTCCATCGCCCACTTTTGATCCTAGACGACGTCCAGCGGAATCACGTCCATTAGAAGTCGATCCTTGTCCTTTATGGTGTGCAAAGTATTGTAAATTTAACTTTAAACCCTTCATGGAATTTCCTCCTTACTTAATTTGTACATTTTTTGGATAATCGTTTTGTAATTCTTTTAATAAACGAACCATATTTTCTATCAGTGTTTCACACACTCGATCGTGTTTTAAAATAGTTATCGTCAAGCGATCTTTTTCTTCTTTCAATGAAAGGTACTCTTCATCTAAGAGACAAAGTCCATTTACTGTTGTAATGACAATGGAACTTACACCACTACAGACGATGTCTTTTCCGTAGTCATCGTACATCGCATGACCTTCGATGATCACTTTTCGGTACTGTTCGTTTTCTTTTTCGATTTGAACTTTAATCATAACTATCCATTAATCTTTTTAATTTCAATTTTTGTGTATGGTTGTCTATGTCCTTGTTTTCTACGGTTGCTCTTTGATTTTTGTTTGTACTTGAAAATCTTAATCTTCTTGTTTTTTCCTTGTTTAACAATTTCACCTTCAACACTTACACCGGTCAAATAAGGATTTCCTATTTTCCCATCGAGCATCAATACTTCTTCGAAACGTACTTTATCTTTTTCAGATCCTTCGATCTTTTCTACGTAGAGAACGCTTCCTTCCGTTACATAGTACTGTTTTCCACCTGTTTTAATAACGGCTTTCATTCTATTACCTCCTTTTTTTCACTTAAGACTCGCTTTTAAGGTACTAATACATTAGTTTCTACCTTTTCAATGCGGTTTGAGCATGAGGCTGCAAACAAAATGATCTTACCATAATTTGTTTGTTTCGTCAAATAAATTCTATTCTTTCTCCTTGTTTTTATGTGAAAAAAGAAAGATTACGTCTCTTTCTTTCCTTATACTTCTTGAATGACAGTTATGACCATTGGTTTACATTCGGTTTCCCGATAGAAAAACTTTCCTAATTTGTCCCGGACTTCGGTTTTGATTTTGGCGTAGTCGACACGTTTTTCTTCTTCCTCGATGTTCTTTTCGATGACTTCTAGAGAGATTTTTTTCGTTTCCTCTAATAAATCTTGGTTTTCTTTGACGTAGATAAATCCTCTTGTTAATATTTCTGGTCCTGCTAGAACTTCTTTGGTTACTCGATCTAGGGTACACGATACAATGACGATTCCGTTTTCCCCTAACATCTCACGGTCCTTTAAGACGAGTTCCCCAATATCTCCTTGGTTTTTCCCATCAATTAAAATATCATCTGTTTCTATATGTTCTTTTGTATCTACTAATTTTCCATTTACAAATTCCACTACATCACCATTTAGTTTCAATAAAATGTTTTCGTTTGGAATGCCAAGTTCACTTGCAATATCGGCATTGGCATATTGATGACGATACTCTCCTCTTACTGGAAAATAGTATTTTGGATTCATTAAATTGATCATTAGCATCAAATCTTCGCGAGATGCATGATGAAGTAAGTGTT
This sequence comes from uncultured Muribaculaceae bacterium, assembly GCA_964546995.1. Classification (GTDB taxonomy): domain Bacteria; phylum Bacillota_I; class Bacilli_A; order RF39; family UBA660; genus CAZJKO01. Next base: position 4,244 of record CAZJKO010000040.1, read on the forward strand.
TGCTCGACAAACTAATGGCAGTGACATTCATTTTAGCAATTTCATCCATCATGACAGCAAGTCGTTTTTCGATTCCTTCATAAGGAGGTTCAGTAATAAAGATCGTATCCGTTTCTTTTAATTTAATGTAGCGATCGAAGCCTTTGATAATTCTCTCTAGATTGGCAAAAGGCTTTTCTTTTTCATCGGATACCAAGATAACTACGTTTTTGTCATTGATGTTCGATAGATCGCCTATTTTATTCGTATCGATTGTCAAATACCCTAAGGCAATCGAATTGTTAATGGTTTCCTGTAATACTTTTCCCATTATGACAATCTTGCGATGTGTTTTCATGACTTCATCAAAAATTTCTTGAATGCGATAAATGTGAGCTGGCGAAATCGTTGCAATAATACGATTTTCCTGCTTGCTTAGCACATCTCTTATAAAGTCATTCACACGATTGTTTGGACTAGTATGTCCTGGTCGCTCCGCATAGATCGATTCCGAAAGTAAACATAGTACGCCTTGTTTTCCGACGTATGCGAGTTTTCCAATATCCGTCTTATAATTTCCCATCATGGTTGAATCGAAAACGAAATCTCCCGTATAACAAATCGCTCCATCTTCTGTATAGAGGACGAAACAAACGGAATCAGGAATCGAATGCGTGACACTAATTGGGAAAATGGATACTTTTCCAAATGTCAATTTCGAATGAGGTCTAATTTCTTTTAAGTTGCTCGCTTCAATGTGATTCTCTTTTAAATCCTGTTTTAACATTTCCATTGTAAATTTTGCGGCATAGATCGGTAAAGAGGGAAGTTCCTTTAAAATATCGGGTACTGCTCCCATATTACTATCGTGTCCATGCGTTAAGAAAAGCCCCTTTACTCTTTCTTTATTTTTGATAATGTAGTCAAAACTTGGAATGATATAATCGATTCCCAACGTTTTTTCATTATCGTATTTTAATCCTGCATCGAAGATAAAAATTGCTCGGTCTACTTCAACGATATACATATTTTTCCCATTTTCGTTTAAGCCACCTAAGCTAAATAGTTTAATTTTACTCATAGTTTCTCCTTTCTTATGTGTTACGTAAATAACCTCACCCATTATATCAAAAAAGAAAAAAAAGTGCAAATCGCACTAATTACACCAATTATTACTTTTTGGCTAGTTTATCTAGCGCATCTTTAGCGGCTTCTTGTTCGGCTTCTTTTTTGCTTGAAGCAATGCCCTTTCCATACAGTATGTTTTCTACCCATACTTCAATGGTAAAGGTTTTATCGTGCGCAGGACCTTCTTCCTTTACCAAATGATAGGAAAGACTCTTTTGTTCCGTCTGGACATATTCTTGCAAAGCGGATTTATAATCATGGAAGAAATTGATACTTGGGTCTTCTATATAAGGGACAACGATCTTTAAAATGACATTTCGCACGGTTGCATACCCTAAATCGATATAAATGGCTCCCATTAGTGCTTCGAAGATATCTGCCATGATGGCCTTTTTGTATTTTCCTCCTGTATTTTCTTCTCCATGACCTACTTTAATATACCGATTTAACTCGAGATCTTTAGCATATTCTGAAAGAGCGTTTTCACAGACGTAACTTGCCCTTATTTTGGTCATTTCTCCTTCTTGTTTGTTGTGGTTTGAATAAAGATAATCTGCTACCACCAAATCAACGACGGCATCTCCTAAAAATTCAAGACGTTCGTAATCGCTCTTTTGTCTATGTTCATTCACGTATGAAGAATGGGAAAATGCTCTTTGATAAAGATTTTTATCTTTTGGTGTAATATGTAATTGTTCAAATAATTCTTCCATAATGTATCACCAAATTTATTATATCACGAGTTTTCTACTTTTAAAATTCTTTTCTCTTGTTTACTTTTCTTTTTTATTTTAGTAAAATAATAGTACGGTGATCATGATGAAACGCATTCTTATTAAACTAATTAAACTTTATCAAACTATGCCTTTTCGTTTTCATCAGTATTGTCGCTATATTCCGAGTTGTTCCAATTATGCGATTTTAGCCATCGAACGATTTGGAGTGATGAAGGGACTACTTTTAAGTATCAAACGTATTTTGAAGTGTAATCCTTTTTGTAAGGGAGGAATCGATTTGGTTCCAGAAAAAGAAGTCATAAAGGAGAAATAAGATGAAAAGACGATTATTAGTGTTATTTATGTCAGTGGGGATTCTAAGTTGTTTTACAGGATGTACCAAAGATAATATGGAAGATATTGAGATTATTACGACGAGTTATCCGATCGAGTACATTACCGAAAAGCTCTATGGAAATCATGCTTTGATCCATTCTGTTTATCCAGATGGAACGGATATTCGAACTCACGAAGTAACGGAAAAACAGTTAGACGACTATAGCAAGAAAGAGTTATTTATCTATAACGGACTAGGAAGTGATCGCGATATTGCCACTAGTCTTCTCGAACGAAATAAAGATTTAAAAATCATCGATAGTTCGTTTGGAATGGAACTTACCTATACTAACATGCAAGAAGAGTTGTGGTTAAATCCTTCTCATTTATTGATGATGGCCCAAAATATTAAAACGGGGCTTAGCGAATACATCAGTAGTACCTATTTGCAAAAAGAAATCGATGAAATCTACCAAACGCTTAAAGTCGAATTATCAGAACTCGATGCAGAAATTAAATTAACTGCCGAAAATGCAAATAATAAAACGATTGTCGTCGCTAGTAACGCCTTTAAGTTTTTAGAAAAATATGGGTTCCAAGTCATTTCTCTTGCGGATGAAACTATTTTGCAAAAGACCATTGACGATGTAAAAGCAATGATCTCAAACGGAGAGATTAGTTACGTATTCTTGTTGGAATATGAATCAGTCCCAGAATTAGCACAATCGATTATCGATGAGACGAAAGTCGCAACACTTACCTATCGTAGAATTGATAACATTACAGAACAAGAACGCGATAGTGGTGACGACTATATTAAAATCATGAATCAAAACATCGATTTATTAAAACAGGAACTTTATCAATAGTTCCTGTTTTCTTTGACAAACTTATTGGACTTTGATATACTATGCAACATGGAATTAATTAAAGAGGAGAAAATATGAGAAAAAGAAAAAGACAACAACAATTTTATAGAGCAATGGATGAAAATCTCAACTTTTTTGTTCAGAGTATTCTTCTTATGCCAATGAGCGATTTAGAGAAAATGCAAAAATTGACTGAGCTGTTTGATGTTTATCATTTTGAACCTTCCGACATGCTCGATCTTTTGGGAAGCCAATTAATTGGACATGAGGAAATTTTTATCAGTTCTAGAGAAGATTATTATGGAAGACGAGGAAATTACTTTGATATTTGTGATGCTATTACTGGACATGATTACTATGTAAAAGGGGACAAGGAAAATGTCATCGTCCATATTTTGCTATCGGATGAAGAATTGCAACAAAAACGTTACGATAGAATGGTTCGCTTATTAGCCATTTCAAAAGAAGAGTTAGACCAAAAAATTATGTATAAAAAATAAGGAATTAGTTCTCTTTATGCGAACATTCCTTTTTTATTTTGCGAAAATACTCTTTTTCTTCTTCTGTAACACGATTTGATTCCGTTATTTTTTGGAGTGTTTTTTGATAGGTCCAAGGCGATAATTGGTGGTAAGTAAAATACTTTTTGGTCTTTTCTCTATTTTTTATATAACACATACTAAGAAGCCAAGCAATGGCCATTTTTACATAATAATCGTCGTTGGTTGTGTGATTGGCGATTTCAAATATTTTATCTAAGTACTCCTCTTCGATATAATAGTTTAACAATAGAACTAACCCCACTCTTACATAATAGGTCTTTTGGTCTTTAACGAGATCTAATATCAATGGATAGTAGTACGCTTTGTTCTTTTTGACGATTTTATAACTGCTACAAAACGAATCACATGTAGCCCAATTGTCGATTTTAGATAAATATGTCTTGAGGTAAGCAATCGACAGCGTTAACTCTTTTATTTGAGAAATTACGAAACCTTCAATTAAAATCTCCTCATGATATTGATTGGTCACTTGGCCTAAAAAAGAGATGAAGTCTCCTTTGGCTATTTCTTTTGCGATCTTCTTTAAAATAGGAAGTTTTATTCCTAATACTTTTTTTGAAGTTGTGACAAGTCTTTTGGTAAATATTTTGTTTTTTGTATCTTTTAGAGTGATTAGATAGTCTAAAAATAACTGATACTCTTTTTCATCCCATACTTTTTTCGTTAATTCCATATACTTCTTCCTCTTCTATTTCTATTTTACTAAACTATTTTTATTTTTCCAAAAGAAAAAGATAATTTTAGCTATTATCTTTTATCGGATGTCCATTATTGATTTCTCTTTTGCTAGTTTGTTGCGTTTCTAGCTCTATTTTTCATTCCATTACCATTGTGATGGCATCTATTTTGTGTACCATTACAATAAGGATGACAGTGGTTTATCCCTCTATTATTTTCTTGTCTAAACTCTTCTAATACACCATTATTTTGGGCTACTTCACCATATGTATTAGCGGATACTCTTTCCTGGTTAATTTCTTCCACTGTTTTGCCAGTCAAACTAGATATTATTTCTGCTTTTTCGTTTTGATTTATGTTACAATTCGATAAAGCTGATACGGAAATGATTCCCATTATAAATACTCCTACACTAAATAAACTTACTACTATTATTTTTTTCATATTTTTCTCCTTTTTTGTTTCTACTTATTATCACATGTATCATAGCTATTCCCATTACTATTTATGTTTTTATACTCTTCTATGTATGGAACAATCTCTCTCATTGGTAAATATATCAAATCTGATCTTAGATTGCCTGTTTTAGTACCTATTCTGGCATCTTTATAATAATCTACAATCGTATAGTCTTTAAATTTACAAAATGTTTCTAAACTTTCTTTGCATTCTTTAAGCCAATAACATTACCGTTATCATCGATGCCTATATAAATAGTTCCCCTGTTAGTATTCGCAAAAGCAACTATTTCTTTTTTTATTTCCTTTGTCAGTTCGACTTTTAATTCATTTTCCTGATCTTCTTTGTACATTTTCATCACCCATTATTATTATATACAAATATAAAAATACTATCAACAAATTCGACCACTTTTCGACCACTTTTCGACCATATGAATTTTTTGAAGATTAATTTACCTATTTCACAAAGAAAAAACGAACTACAAGAGTTCGGAGAATTGCAATAATGGTGCCTGTGAAGAAGAAGTCGAATAACTTTTCTTACAAACATTAATAGGTAGTAATAACTTACTAACTAATACAAGTATACTACATTTTTAAGAAAAATAAACAAATAAGTATCAAAAAATATAATTAATTTAATTGCAAAAGTAAATTGAGATTTAAGATATGATTAAACAATTTAGTA
>CAZJKO010000041.1:0-9263 GCA_964546995.1 uncultured Muribaculaceae bacterium
ATAAATATAGGAATATTACCATACATAATTAACAAGCAAATTAATAAAAATCTATTCAATAAATGATAAAAATGTGTTATATTATTACTAGAAACGGAAAGTATTTAGTTATTGGAAAAGAGTTGTAGATAACTACGACACTCGCTCCATTTGAAAACAACTTACAAACCATACGGTATGTAAGTTTTATTTTGTGTGAAATTATATGTTTTAACCAACGTTAAAACTTGTTGTTCCTGTTTTCTATTGTAGAAAATCTATAACTCTACCTTTACATGCATTTTACTACTTTCGAATTTTTATTTTTTTGTTTTCTTTGGTTTCATATGGCGTAAATTCGAAATCAAAATAGGTATAATAGCTATCCCCTTTTGGAAGATTTAAATATTCGTTAATTTCATCATTTGCCTGCTTAGATAGTTTATTTATTCTTACTGCATTTGTTTTATTTACTACTAATGGTATTACGTATCTTGTTTTTGCTTTTACTTTAATACAATAGTTTTCATCTTTCGGTTCACTACTTTTGTAAACTGTGGTCGCATTTTGAAATTTTTGAAAACTTTCCCTCAAGTATTTATCTTCACAATTATTAATGCGATCGATGACTTCTTTTTCTGATAAAGTATATAGATCCTCTACCGTTAAATAGCCACTATTACTCATCGATTTACACATATCAGCTAAAAATTGCATAACTGTTCTATCTTCATCACATACCCAAACAGGCCATAATTTTGAAACAATATGGATGTATTCTTCACAAATTGTCTGATCTTTAAATGCCAATTCATCAATTCCCTCTTCGTTTTTGATAACTACAATATTATTATATACTTTTCGTATTTTATCTAATTCCCATACACGATGAAGGATTAATCCAGAGGAGAAATTATATTCAAAACGATCCGCTGACAACTTCGGTGTATCATTGTCGGCAATGGGATACTTTTTATAATCATTTACTTCTTCTAAAGCAATGCCATCTCGTTCTAATAAGGCCATTATTTCTTTTGAATTTTTAATGATTTCGGTTGTTCTTTCTTCTGTCGATTCTTGTTTTTCGAAGTCTCCGTTCATAAAATCAATGCAATGTTTAAAAACAGGAGTGGCAATATCATGGAAAAGACCTGCTAACGTTTGTTTTTTATCGTGGGTAAAATTCCATATAATGAGCGCTACTGCTACACTATGATCTAAATTAGAATACCAATATCTAACATGAAAGCATTTTGAATAATCTGTACCACAATTCATGCTTATTTTTCCTATTCGTTGCATTTCTTTTGTCTCAATATAATCCAATAACCATTCTGGAAATTCTTTTGATAAGATAGCAAAATATTCTTTTATTTCCCTGTTTAATTTCTCATAATACTTACTCATAAAATCCTCTTTTCTTTTTCCTTTTGTGTTCATCATAGATTTTTATCCAACCCATATTGAGATAAAACTTTATTTCATCATAGCAAGTTACTTCTTTACTTGGCATGGTCATGATATAAATTTCTATTTCCTTATTATGAATTAAGTTTAACATGATGGCATAAGTTAATTCAGCAATTCCATTTGCTCCTATATATCCTTTTATCCCATCTTTTTCTTCATTCATTAAAAAAAACACATTACAAATTTCGATTGCTAAATAAAACTCTTTATACTCTTTGGATAACTCTTCCTTAGATTTTATCTGTTTCGGAAATGCTATGATTTCTTCCTTTTTACTTTTGAAGTGTTCTATCCAAACCTTTATTTTATTTTGGAGTTTTGCGCTTCCCGATATGACTACTTTCTTCATTTTCGCTTTCAATCCTTTTTCCTATTATTCTATCATAAATTTTCTTTCCATTGTAGACTTTTTTATTTTTTCATGATAAAATGGTGAATACAATTTGAAAGGAAAACATTATATGGCAAAAATGAATTATAAAGAACCAGAATTGATACAACTCAATTCTGATACTTATTTACAAAAGAATACTTATATGTGGACAGGAAATGGTTGTATCTTTGTCGAAGAATTTCTCATTAAATCAAATAGAATGACTAAAAAAGATCTTAGCTACTATGGAGAGAATACTTCTAAAATTTATTCAGAAGATACCATGGTTATCTATCAATTAGATGATGACTTTCTAGATATCAAAGCAGTAATCGATCTACATCGTTTAGAGGAATTACCTTTATCAAAAAAGGAACAACTGGAAGTGTTTCAATCTTGTTTAAAAGCACAGATTCCTCCTAGAGATGATTTAGATATTGAAGTATTAGAAGATACGCCTTATCCTAACAAGAAGAAAGTTTATTTTAAAAACTATTAAAAGGTACTACGTTTTACGTAGTACCTTTTATATTAATTATTTACTTTAATGTCTCCACAATTATTTTCTATTTTTAGTGTTATTTCCTTTTTGTGATTGTTTTTATTTATTTTAATATCACCTAAATCTGTTTTGGCATCAATATAAATTTCGTTGGTTGAACCAATTTTGATATCCCCTAAATCATCTTTTAGATAAGAATCTTTATTTATGTTTAAATGATCAATTTTAATATTACCGCAATTGTTTTTTACATTTACATAGTTTCCTACTTCTTTAATGTGAATATCTCCATATTGATTTTTGATATCCGCATCTGTTACGGTATCGATTTTTACATCACCACAATCTTCTTTCACGACTACTTTTGATGCTTCTTCAATGGTGATATCGCCATAATGATTATTGACGGTTACTTTGTTTCCACCTTCGATATCGACATCGCCACAGTCTTCGTCTACTTCTATTTCGGCATAGATTAGCTTTTCTATTTTGATGTCTCCATATTTATTTTCCACTTCTATCTTATTTTGGTACTCTTCAGGGATGATGATTTCTATTTTCGTGATATCGTGGAAGCAAAAGCCAAAACATTTCTTTTGGTTTGATGAGATATGTAATTCTTCTTCCGTTGTATTTACCGTAGTTTGGTTTTTATCATCATAGACTTTTACTTTGATATCTTTATCTTTGGTCGTTTTGATTTCTATTTCACTTGCATCAGCTTGAATACTTATTTTTTTGAAATCTTTTAAATACGTTTCATCGATTTGTAATTGAGTACTGGTTTTATAGCCAAATCTAAAGTTTGAGAAATGGATTTTTCCATTTATGAGAAAGACCATTGCTACGATTAGACAAATGACAATGACTGATAATACGACAATTAGCACGATTGTTCCTGGTTTGTTTTTCATTTTCTATCCTCCTTTAGAGAGAACATTAATTTAATGATTTCTATTACGAGGGCATAAATAAGCCAAATCATCCATGTGATATGCCAAGCGTAAGTTGTGAAACTAATTCCTAAATAAATGATCACAGTAATTAAAGCTAAGATATCTTCGATCTGTTTCAACTTTCTATTTTTCGGTTGTTCATTTTCTACTTCTTTCTTTTTATAAACCATGCTTGTGTAGACAATGACATACGTTCCAACTCCACAGATCAATAAAAAGATCGCCGATGATACAATGGGATTCATCTTCGTTACAGGAATGGTAATCATGACCCAAACGACTGCAATAAAATACAAAAGAATGCCAAGTCCTATGCCGATTGCTCTTTTTTTGCTTAATGAATTTGATTCATCGAGCAGGTTTGTTTCTTTTTCTTTTCTTTCAATTTTAGTTTGAGTGACTAATTCATCTGCTGTTATGCCATACAATTTGCACAATGGTTCAATTTTGTCAAAATCGGGAGTACTTTGATCTGTTTCCCATTTGGATACTGTCTGTCTTGTTACATTTAATTTATCTGCCACTTCTTCTTGGGATAATTGTTTTGATTTTCTTAAGTTTAATAATTTTTCACCTAAACTCATTTTCTTTCACCTCACGATACCATCATATCTTTATTCGATGTTTTCGTCTACCTGTTCTACTTGGAATTTTGTCAACCAACGTTAACATTCAGAAAAAAAGAGCTTTTTACTGCTCCTTCTTTTTGCGAAAAAAATTAACTTTGATTGGTTCACCTGTTTTTAATTGATTCTTGATTGTAGAAATTACTCCACTGATACCTAGAATCGTAAATGCAAAAGAGATGATATAATCTCTCATGATGGCACCCATAAATTCACTACTACTATATAGTAAGTTTAGATTTGCCATACTCACTTCAACATCGTTGATTGCTAGTAGTGCAAGTGGAATGATGACAAGGGTTGCAAGTGTTACAGATACGAGCGATACAACGATGATAATGATTGGTAATTTAGTCGTTATTTTTCCTTTACCGAGTTGGTATCCTTTTAATGCACCCATCGCAATAAAAATTGCTAAAATCGACAACATCATATTCCCATAGACATACATTAAAATCCATGGTACAGTTGCAATCAATCCACCAATTAAACTACCGATGATTCCCCAAATATAGTGTTCGTTCTTTTCCATTTTAAAACTCCCTCTTTCCATTTGTTCACCATTATTATATCACAATCTTTGGGAGTTTGTTCCTATTTCTTCTTCAGTTGGGATTAAAATCGTGCTCATATGGTGTGTTTTACTCCATTTTTCATAGAATAATGTTTTCCGTTTGGTTAAGATCGATAAAAACAATTTAAAAAGGTAAATTCCACTGATCAAGCTTAAGATACCACCAAGGATAAATACTTTGGCGTCATCGATAAAGCCACTTAATAACATCATAAGACTTACTAGTGGTACGATTGTTACTACTCCATATAAAGAAAAGTATCTTGTTAGGTAGTGATACCATTTGGGAGTCTTTCCTTCTTCTAAAGCGAGACGAATGTTGACTATTTTTTTACCTAAGGTTTGTCCTTTTCCAATCGATAAGGAAATAACCAAATAAAAAATCCATGTGAGCACTTCAATTACAATAAAAGAGATTGGACTCGAAAAAGAAATTCTTCTTTGTGCGTAAATAAAATAAGCAATGGTTCCTGTCAAGTTTAAAACAGAAAAGATGACAAGATCGATTCCTAGGGCAAGCATTCGTCTTGTGTAACTGACTTCTGCTCCTTTTTGATAAGAAATGTGATCTAATTTGTCTTTACTTGGTAAGAACAACCCCAAAAGTGGTGTTAGAAAATAGCCAAGCAATCCTCCTAATGTATTGGTAAAGAGATCGTCTACATCAAATAGACGATACCCTCTCGGATAAATTCCATATAGACCAGACAACTGAGTCGATTCAAAAAACAAACTTAAAAGAAACGAAAGACATACTGTCTTTTTAAGACTACATTTAAAATAGTAACGCAAGTAAATGCCAAAGGGAACTAACAATAGTACATTGTAGATTACTTGATAAAACCATGGTTCTTTTATGGCTTTTAAATAAGTAGATGGATCTGTTATGACAAGAGAGGTCTGTTTTATAAAATCTGTTATAAATTGAAAGGGAATTAATTGCATGGTTGGTGAAGTCATCTTTTCGACGCTTTCAATCGTGGGAAGTGGTAGAATAATTAGAAAATAGATCGATGTTAAATAAAGAATGAAGGAATAGACAATGAGTACTCGAAGGACTGGGAGAGATCCATATTTATGGTACTGTACGATCATGTAGGGAATCGTAAATAGTGCCGCTAAAAGTGGAAAGATCGCAAATGCTGTTTGGATCGGTACGATATAATCAGACATGTTATTTCCTCCTAACGAGACTAATTATACCATATTATTCTTTCCAAATTTATTTCAATTTAGTCACAAATGATATCTTTCCTAGATGAAAAAATTCTAACACTTTTTTGAACAACGACTTTTTCTTTTCTTTTACTTCGACATAGACAGGAATGGTTTTGATGACTTCATCTGAAAGTGATACGACAACTTCTCCTACTTCTTCTTCATTTTTATAGTTTTCTAACTTTTCTAGTTTTACAACTGTTTTTACCTTTTCTAGTTCTGTTTCTTTTAGGGGATAAGAAAACGATTCCTTAATATAGATTTTATCTTTGTAAAAGTTTTGATCGACATAGAAATTGTTTTGATCGATAATTTTATACTTTTGAAAGGTGTTAAATCCGTATTCATACATATTGGTATGGGATACGTATTCGTTGGGATCATTCAGTGTTACAGCAGTTAGATTTAATCCTTCTTTGGCAGCAGTTGTCACTAGAGTTCTTCCTGCACTCGGCGTGTATCCTGTTTTTCCTCCTGTTGCAAATTCGTAGCTTTTTAATAGTTTATTACGGTTATACCAAAGATAGGTTTTGTCTTCTCCTTTGACAACATATTTGCTTGTTCCACTTATTTTTCGATATTCTTCTAACTTGTAAGCATAACTAGAAAGTATGGCCATATCTCTTGCAGTAGAATAGTTTTGGGTCACTTCATCTAGTCCGTGTGAATTGCGGAAAATGGTATTTTTCATTCCGATTTCCTGGGCTTTATTGTTCATCATTTCAACAAACTTTTCTTCTGTTTTCCCAATGTAGGTAGCAATGACAATTGCAGCATCTCTGGCGTGTACAGAAAAGCAGCAAAAATTTATCAAAATTAAAAGTGTCATCTTTTGAATTAAACACATTTAGTTTTGCATGAAGAATAACCTTTTGATCCGTTTCATCATCTTTAATTGACTCTACCCTTATATCTTCAAATATTAATTGTGCTATTTCTAAAATCTTTTCATCATCAGAAAATACTATATCATTGATTTTTTTCTTAAAATCATCAAAGTTTTTTTTACTTGATTCTTGACTTTGTTCTTCTTCAATTAATTTTCTTTTAGTTTCTTCTAATGTTTCTATTTGTTTGTCTAAATCATCTTTAAGAGAATTATATTCTTTTAAATCAATTTCTTTTCTCATTCGCATCATTATGAGTTCTTTTTTCTCATTATTAATTTTAAATGTTTTATCTTCTAATTGTTTTATTTCTCTCTTATAATCCTTTTTTGTTCTAATATCACTTATCATATTATTTATTTCACTAATTAAATCATCTTGACAAGTAAGCATCATTTTTAATATCTTTTTACAAACTTCTACTAGTTCTTCATAATAGATAACAAGAGAATTGCACCCTTCGTTTTTTTTCTTTCCATGTATTCTATAATTATTACAAGCCCAGAACTTTCTTCTCCTGCTTCTATCTCCTTTACCTATTTGATAAGTTCCTCTTACAAATGTAGCACCATCATAATAACAATGCATTAATCCTGAAAAGGCAAACTTGTTATACTTATTATTTTTATTAATTTGATCATGTTTTTTACTTCTTGCATCAAGTATTTCATTTGCCTTATCCCACAATTCTTCTGATACAATTGGTGGACAAGTTTCATTATCTTTATAAACTATCCACTCATCTCTTTTAAATCTTTTTCTTTTTCTATCGTGATAATCAACAGTAGTTTCTTTATGAGCACAAAAATATCCTTTATATTTTGGATTTCTAATTATGTTCTTTATTACACCACCTGCGATTGGTTTGCCTGAATAATTGCAAACTCCATATTCATCAAACAATTTAAAACCTAACCTATGAACTCCTATGTTTTCAGATACATAGGTTTCAAATATTAATCTAATAGATTTAGCTTGTTCCTCATCTATTACTAACTTACCTTTATTTTTTGTATAACCATAAATGTTATTACTACCTGGAACTATTCCTTTTTCAACACTTCTCTTATATCCAAATCTAATTCTTTCAGATAGTTTTCTAATTTCTTCTTGTGCAATACTAGACATAATAGTAAGTCTTAATTCAGAATCAGGTTGAAATGTATTGATATTATCACTTAAAAAGTGAACACCAACACCATTTGAAAGTAATTCTTGTGTATATTTAATACTATCCAAAGTATTTCTTGAAAATCTTGATATTTCTTTTGTTAATATCAAATCAAATTTTCTTTTTTTGGCATCATCTACCATCCGTAAGAAATCTTCTCTTTTTTTAACACTTGTACCACTAATACCTTCATCTACATAACCTTCTACAAAAGTCCAATTCTCTTGTTCTTTAATAAAATTGCTAAAATACATTACTTGATTTTCCAATGAGTTTAACTGTTCATATCTATCAGTAGATACTCTTGCATAAAATGTTACTCTTAAAGGTAAATCATAAATACTTTTACCTTGACTTAGCATATTTCTTATAGTATATAAATCCACATAAATCACCTCCAATTTCTATATTTATATTCTTATATCAACTTTCATTGGATAAGAATATTTTTCTTTATCATTTTCTAATTGTTCTTGTAATTTTAAAATCTTTTCATCACACTTTGAAATTAATACTTCATACTCACTAATAGTAATCTCGTTTTTTTGATATAAATAATTTATTATCTTCTTTTGAACTTCTTTTTTTACTACTTCATAAGTAATATTGTCATCCAAAGTAATTCTCCTCCTGATTAAGTCTATTAATTAAGTAAGAAAAAAATTAATAAAAAAGAGGAGAATTATCCTACACAACTCTCCTCAAAAAATTATTAATTTTTCAAAGATCATTGTGCAGATAAAAAATTAATTATTCAACCTAGCACTACGAAGCATAACTTTTTATATAGTTTTAGCAATGCCTAACATTACTATTTTTTTTAATGTATGAAACATATTTTATACTTTCTGATTTTGAATTAAAAGTGCAATATCAAACCCATTTGTTTTTGTATCAAAAGGTATTGAAACAATGTTGTTAGTAAAATATGTTTTATTATCATATCTTATTATAACTTCACTAAACACATCTGATTTTTCATTATATTCAGGTTTTTCAAATTATGAATCAAGTTTTTTATCAACTTTATCATAATCAATACCCATAATATTGCCATTATCTTCATAAGCATTTTCAGTAAATGTTAATTTGTTATAAAGCATTGCAAAGTATTGCAATAATAAAGTACAAGCATTTTGCGACAACCTGTTGTTATACAATTGATGTGAAACAAATTGTATATAAAAAAAGACTTAAGTCGTATAATTGAGTTAACCATAAATACAATTAAAGAAAGGACTTAAGTCATGAAAAGTATATTACAAATTAATAAAAGATATCTACCCCATGAATTAAAAACTAGAATTTATGCAGTAGAAACTTATAGAAATGGTAATTCAATTGATTATGTTTGTAGAAAATATCACATATCTAGAATCTCTCTGTGGAGATGGGATAAAAAGTATGATGGCACACCTGAATCTTTGGTGGATAAATCACATAGGCCAATCTCTAGACACCCAAATGCTCACACTGATGAAGAAATAAAATGGATAAAAGATTTAAT
>CAZJKO010000042.1:0-8994 GCA_964546995.1 uncultured Muribaculaceae bacterium
GTCGATTCATCAGAAATGGCTTATAAGATTGCTGCTTCTATGGCTTTAAAAGAAGCTAAAAATAAATGTAAACCAGTTTTACTAGAACCAATTATGAAGGTTCAAATTGTTGTTCCTGATGAATATTTAGGAACAGTTATGGGAGATGTAACATCTCGTCGTGGTAGACCTCTTGGTCAAGAATCACGTGGGAACGCCCTTGCTATTAATGCACTTGTACCACTTGCTGAAATGTTCGGTTATGCTACAAGTTTGCGTTCAAATACTCAAGGCCGTGGTACATTTATAATGGAATTTGATCATTATGAAGAAGTTCCAAGAAACATTGCTGAAGAAATTATCAAAAAAAATGGTGGTAATTAATAAATAAAGTCTTGCTATTTTTTAAATAATTAGATAAAATAAATATGTATTATATAAAAGGAGGAAAATAAAATGGCAAAAGCAAAATTCGATCGTTCAAAACCACATGTTAACATTGGTACAATTGGACACGTAGACCATGGTAAAACTACTTTAACAGCAGCTATTACAAAATGTCTACATGATAAGAACTCAGCTTGGGCAGATTTCACTGACTATGCAAATATCGACAAGGCTCCAGAAGAAAGAGAACGTGGTATTACTATTAATACAGCACACGTTGAATATCAAACAGAGACTCGTCACTATGCACACGTAGACTGTCCAGGACATGCTGACTACGTAAAGAACATGATTACTGGTGCAGCTCAAATGGATGGAGCAATCTTAGTTATTGCTGCTACAGATGGACCTATGGCACAAACTCGTGAACATATCTTACTTGCTCGTCAAGTTGGTGTACCTAGAATGGTTGTGTTCTTAAACAAGTGCGATATGGTTGATGATGAAGAACTTTTAGATTTAGTAGAAATGGAAGTTCGTGATTTATTAAACGAATATGGTTTCGAAGGAGACGATACTCCAATTATTCGTGGTTCTGCACTTAAAGCTCTTGAAGGAGACGCTGACGCAGTTAAGTCAATTGAAGACTTAATGAATGCAGTTGATGAATGGATTCCAACTCCAGATCGTGATACAGATAAACCATTCTTAATGAGTATTGAAGATGTATTCACAATCACTGGACGTGGAACTGTTGTTACAGGACGTGTTGAACGTGGTCAATTAAAACTTAACGATGAAGTAGAAATCGTTGGTATTCGTGATACACAAAAAACAGTTGTTACAGGAATTGAAATGTTCCGTAAACAATTAGACTATGCTGAAGCAGGAGATAATGCTGGTGTATTATTACGTGGTATTTCTCGTGAACAAGTAGAACGTGGTCAAGTACTTGCTAAACCAGGAAGCGTTACACCTCATACAAAATTCAAAGCAGAAGTTTATGTACTTAGCAAAGAAGAAGGTGGACGTCATACTCCATTCTTCGCAAACTATCGTCCTCAATTCTATTTCAGAACAACTGACGTAACTGGTGTTATCGAGTTACCTAGTGGTGTTGAAATGGTTATGCCAGGTGATAACGTTTCTATTGACGTTGAACTTATTCACCCAATCGCACTTGAAAAAGGTACGAAATTCTCTATCCGTGAAGGTGGACGTACTGTAGGTGCTGGTGTTGTTAGCGAAATCGTTCAATAATGAAGTGATTTGAAAAATCCGAGCTTAAGCTTGGATTTTTTTGCGTATACTTTCTGTTTTGAAAAATATCCACAGTTTTGTGGATAAAATATTTTCTATATACATGTATTTTATTGTTGATTTAGGTCTATTTTGTGTTATAATAATAGTCAATTTTATTTGATTGTAACTGTGAGGCGATGGTTGTGAGAGGAATTAAAAGAGAATTTACGGAAGAAGAAATTCGATATATCATCGATCATTGGGGAATGGAATCTCCTTATAGTATGGAGCAAAAATTTGGTTGTTCTTGGTATGCTATTCGTAAAATAGCGGCAAACTATGGATTACCATTACCTCCTTCTAATAAATGGACGGATGAAGAAGTTGAAACATTAAAAGTGTTATCTAACCAATACCACTATTCTGAAATTGCTAAAATAATGAATCGGTCCGAAAATGCGATTCTTTTAAAATCCAAAAAATTGGGAATTACTTTGATTCAAGATCGGCGAAAATGGACAAAAGAGGAAGAAATATTACTAGCTGATTTATGGGGGATGAAACCTATTGAAGAAATAGCTAAAATGATGAAAAGAACGGTCTTTTCTTTGAAAGTAAAAGCAGTAAGAATGGGCCTTGGTGCGATGATCTCTAACAATTATGAATTTATTACTATATCTGATATGAGTGATTTACTTCATGTTTCACGTGATAGAATCACATCAACGTGGATCCCATTAGGGTTAAAGATAAAAACGAAAAAACTTACCAATAATATGTCTTATTATGTTGTTACTTGGAAAGATCTTATGAAGTTTTTAGAGGATAATCAGAACGAATGGGATTCAAGATTAGTAGAAAAAAACATGTTGGGAACAGAGCCTCTATGGTTAAAAGAAAAAAGGGTTCGTGATAGAAAAGAAAATCCTCTTTGGTATCGTAAGTGGACTGAAGAGGAAATGAAGCAAGCAGAAGACTTGTTTAAAATCGGAAAGAGTTATTCCGAAATTGCAGTTATCTTGAATCGGAGTAGTCGTGCTATTGGTGATTATCTTAGAGGTATGGGTTATTGTTATGAACTTCCAAAATTTTGGAAAGAGGATGAATTAGAATATTTAAAAGAAAATTATCAAAATATGACTTATGCAGAGATAGCAGAATATCTTGGAAGAAGTACGAAAGCAGTCAATGCCCAAGCTTTAAAATTGGGTTATCAAAAGATACTTGTTAAGTCAAATCATAAAGGTGGTGCAAAGTAATGGCTAAAAGATTGACACTCGATGAAACAAAGAATTGTTTAAGATTGTGGCGAGAGTATTCCGATAAAGAAGCGCTTGAACTTTTGACTACGTGTAATGATGGATTAGTTCGATTTATCGTTAAAAAGTATTTGGGTGGAAGATTAACTTTTGATGATTTGTATTCTGCTGGTACTTTGGGATTAATAAATGGAATCAATAAATTTGATTATAAAGAACGAGCGATGGAAATTTTTAGTACTTATATTTCTGTATCTATTGAAAACCAGATAAAAATGGAGTTTCGGAAATATTATAAGCATAGTCATGTATTAAGTTTGGATCAACCGATCGGTTACGATAATGACGGCGAGGAGATGAGGTTAGAAGATATTCTTGGAACTGATTCTTCCCAGTTAATAGATGATGTGATCTCTTCTATGAAAATAGATATTGTTCGTGAAGCTTTACAATGTTTAACTTCTCGAGAAAAACAAATTATTTTATTACGATACGGTTTAGATGATGCGCATTGTAAAACACAAAGTGAAGTTGCTTTGATTTTCGGATGTTCCAGGCCTCATATCACTAAGCAAGAGCAAAAAGCATTAATTAAAATGAGACATCCTCGAAATACCAAGAAATTAAAAGATTTTATTGAAGAGTAAGTCATCAATTAGTTGTTGAAATTTGTTATTAGAAATGGTATCATTTAGGTAAAGTAGAAAGAAGTGATTCTAAGTATGAAGAATTGTCAAGAGAATCGAGTGCGGGGGGGGGTACCTTACTAGACAAGTGAAGAGTGTCACTTCTTTTGTGTGTCAAAATACAGGGTAGTTTTATCCTGTATTTTTGTTGTCTTTGTATCTAAAAAGTCGACAAAATAAGAGAGAAAAGAAAAGTATACTATAATGAGTATTAGAGTAGAGGTGCAATAATGGAAGAGAAAAAGAAGAACGTGTTTTTAATTGGAATGAGTATTTTACTAGTACTTGTGTTAGTGATCGGTGGAAGTTATGCATGGTTTACTTTGACAATAGAAGGAACGAAAACGAATACGTTAAGAGTAGGAAATCTTGCTTTAACATTAGATGATGAAAGTAGTGTAGGAATAAATCAAGATAATGCATTGCCTATGTTAGATGAAGATGGAGAGAAGACATATCCCTATCACTTTACGTTAAAGAATGAAGGAAGTATGCCAAGTGAGTATACGATCTATTTAGATGATGATATACTTGATGAAGGAGAAGAAAGAATTGCAAATAGTGCGGTGAAATATCAACTAGATAAAAATGGAGAAAAGACAAAAGGATTACTATCTTCTATAGAAAGTGACACGACTAGAATCTTAGATAGTGGAAAGATAAAAGGGAATAGTACGAATACTTATGACCTAAGATTATGGTTAGATGAAAATGTAACGAGTGAAGCTAGTGGACAAGTATTTAAAGGAAAGATCAGGATAGAAGCAGTACAAAGTGCTCCTAAAAATAAGAATATTAAAGCTGTATATAAGTATAATGATACAACTTGTTTGACAGGAGAAGAATCGACTTGTGTAATGAATACGACAGATCAGTATGAAGCTTCCGATATTATTCGATATCAAGTTAATGATACAAAAGAAGAGTATTTTTATGTATTGTTTGATGATGAGAATACAATTACTATGCAACACCGCGATCAAACAGCGAATAGTACATGGGGGATAGTAGATGAAAATACTAATGGACCAGTTGCTGCGCTTTCTTCTTTAGAACAGGCGACGAGTGATTGGATTAATGTGAAAGATCAGACGTATACGATGGGAACTACTGTTTTTGGAACCAATCATTTTACTGGATGTAGTGAGACAAGCTGTACAGTGAACACTTATACTTTACCAACACATACTTCTAAAGCTCGCATGATTACAGCCCAAGAAGCGATGATGTTGGGATGTGGTGATACGAATCAATCTTGTCCTACTTTTATGATTAGTGGATACCATTATTGGACGATGTCTGCTAATTCTGCTAGTACTTCTGGTGCCATTTTAATTAATCAATTTGTTGGAAAACTAGTTGCTACAACGACTAAAGTAAGTAATGGTGGAATGCCTATTCGCGCTGTTGTTGTGGTTAATAAATAAAAATAAACCATTGAACAAAATCAATGGTTTATTTTTTTTCTTCTTTTGTTGTTTTAATATACAGTTTGTAGGTAAGGGGTTTGATGATTAAATCAAATTCACCTATGTATTCTGTAATGAGCGAATTGTATCCTAATTTCATTTCGTTTAAGCCGTGGTACTCGTTGATTTCGTTCCAGTTTCCTGTTACGGCGTTTAGATTAAAGTACTTAAAACCTTGTTCTTTATATTTTTTGATCATTTCCCATTTTAGAAAATAAGTTGGATTCAATGTTTTGTATTTTGTATCGTATCCTTCAATGAATAAATGAGCTGTATCATTGTATTCCATGATGGCAATACCACCAACGATAATTCCTTCAGGATATTGTTTTAACAGATTGGTTGACCAAACTAAATTTCTTTTATGGGCATTTAATAGTTTGTCTGATTCCATTTTTTTGTTTAGGATTTTTCTTAGTTCTGTTCCTTTTTGTCCTGCTGTTTGCATGGTTTTGTTTAATTTTTCATTGATGTCCAATTCTTTTTCATAGGCATCTTTCGTGTGTGTTACAAATTGTTCTGTGTTTAGTTTGGCGTAATACACTTTGAATTGGTTCGGAAACTCTTTTTGGAATTGTTGATAATATTCTAAAGATTTATTGTGTTTTCTTTTGATGAATTCAAAGAAAGTTGTTAAATCATCGTTTTCTAATTCCGTTAAATTTAATCCAATGCGATTTGCTTTTCTGATTTTATTTCGCGTTTGTTTGCTAAAGTTTTTGTATAGTACATTTGCGTCTTCATTTAGAGTTGTAATCGCTTCCCATCTAGGTTTCATCGTTTCAAAGAAGTTATTTTTTCCATGGTGGATGAATCCTGCTTTTCTTAGTGATTCCATAATTTCATTTATTTCTTTGTTGTAGCTTGTAATTTCTTCTTTTTTATTATAGATGGCACAAGGAATAGGTGGGTCCATTTTTAAATACATGAAATTTTGTTTTCTTAATAAGCGTTTGATGCGATCTGCTAGTTCTTTGGTCTTCTTTTTGTCCGTGTAATCAAAAAGCATTCCTTTAGGAGCATAGACAAATTTATGGTTCATCATCGCTTCTCTATAAATTAAAAGAGATGCACCTAAGAGTTTTTCTTCTTCGTCGATGAAACCTACATAGTGGATGTTAAAACCAAAATGTTTCATAATTCTTCCATAGTTTGTTGTTTGATAGAAGTTGCGATACGGATGACTCTTAGCGTAGTTTTCAAATTCTTCTTCTTGTAATGTGATGATTTTCATTTGTATTCCTCCTTACGAAATTATTTCATTATATCATAAATACTTATGTAATACAATAAAATTTATTTAAAAAGATAGTTCCTTGTAGTATAATGAAAAAGAGGCGATTGATTATGTTTGAACATAAAAAAATATTTATTTTGGGTTTTGCTAGAAGTGGTTATGAAGCTAGTAAAGTGTTGTTAAAAAGAGGAAATACTGTTTTGTTAAATGATGCTAAAAAGGAAGAAGATCAGGATCAGGAACAGGTAGATGAACTTCGGTCGATGGGGATTCAGTTTGTCTTTGGGATGCATCCTGATGATCTTTTGGATGAGAGTTTTGACTACTTAATTAAAAATCCTGGGGTTCCCATCGATCATAAATATGTTTTGAAGGCAAGAGAGTTAGGTATTCCTGTTATCAATGAAGTGGAAATGGCTTATTTGTTGCTTCCTAGTGATGTGACTTTGATTGGGATTACGGGGACTAATGGGAAGACGACGACGACGACACTTATTTATTCGATTTTGAAGGAAGCAGGTATGCGTGTCCATTTGACGGGAAATATTGGTTATCCACTTTGCAGTTTTTTAGATCAAGTGAAAAGTGGCGATACGATTGTGATGGAAGTTTCTTGTCAACAGTTAGAAAATGTGGATCAGTTTCGACCTTCGATTGCTGTTATGACGAATCTTTCTCCTGCACACATTGACTTTTTAAAAAGTTACGATAATTATAAGCGAGTTAAGGGGAAGATTTTTGCAAGGCAGGATTCTTCTTGTGTTGCAATTTTGAATATTGAGAATCAAGATGTATTGGATCTTACCAAAAATATTTCGGCACGGTCTAAATACTTTTCTAGTCAACATGAGATTAATGGATGCTATATCAAAGATGAAGCTATTTATTATTACGATGAGAAGGTTTTGGATCTTTCTCGTGTTTTGGTAAGTGGTGTTCATAACTATGAGAACATTATGGCAGCGATTATGGTTGTTAAAGAACTTGGGGTATCTAACGATGCTATTGTTCGTGTTATCGATCAGTTTAAAGGGGTAGAACATCGCCTTGAGTTTGTCGATACGATTTCTGGAGTTAAGTTCTATAATGATTCAAAGGCGACGAATAATAAGTCAACGCAAATTGCGTTATCGGCCTTTTCTTGTCCTACGATTTTGATTATGGGGGGACTTGATCGAGGTCAGGACTTTACGGAGCTTACTCCATATATGGCGAATGTCAAAGCAATTGTATGTTATGGGGAAAACAAGGACAAGATAAAAATGTATGCTGAGGCGATTGGAAAAGAGGTCTATGTTTTTGATCATCTTAAGGAAGCTTCCATGTATGCTTATTCCCTTTCTTGTGAAGGAGATGTGGTTTTATTGAGTCCTGCGACGGCGTCTTGGGATCAATATGCTTGTTTTGAAGATCGAGGGATAGAATTTAAACAAATAGTGGAGGAGATTAAACATGAAAATTAAGGATATTAAGGCTCGAGAAATTTTAGATTCCAGGGGGAATCCGACAGTTGAAGTTGATGTTATTTTAGAAGATGGTACAGTGGGGAGAGCTTCGGTTCCCAGTGGTGCATCGACGGGTGAACGAGAAGCGTTGGAGCTTCGCGATGGAGAGAAACGTTTTTTAGGAAAAGGTGTACAAAAGGCAGTGGCACACGTCAATTCTCAGATTCGTGATCTTCTTCTTTCTCATGATGTTTTTGATCAAGAGGGAATCGACTATGCCATGATCGAACTAGATGGGACGAAGACGAAGAGTCGGTTAGGTGCTAATGCCATTCTCGGCGTTAGTATGGCTTGTTTGAAGGCTGCTGCTCTTTCTCGTGGGGTTCCTCTTTATCAGTATGTTGGTGATGGTAAGACATTGCCACGTCCCATGATGAACATTTTAAACGGGGGCGCTCATGCGGATAATAATTTGGATTTTCAAGAGTTCATGATTATTCCACAGCGCGATACGATTCATGAACGCATTCGTGTTGGAGCGGAAGTGTTTCATCATTTAAAAGAAGTTTTGAAGAGAGAGGGTTATGCGACTAGCGTGGGCGATGAAGGTGGTTTTGCACCAAATCTTTCTTCTAATAAGAAAGGATTCGACGTCATTATGAAGGCGATTTCTGAAGCTGGGTATGTGCCAGGCGAAGATGTTTTTTTGGGAATTGATGTTGCAGCAAGTGAATTCTACGAAGACGGATGTTATCATTTGAAAGGGGAAGGACGGACGCTTACTAGTACCGAACTCATTTCTTTTTACGAAGAGTTGGTCGATACGTATCCGATCATTTCCATTGAAGATCCTGTCGATGAAAACGATTGGGAAGCATTTACGTTACTTACTTCTAAGTTAGGTGATCGAGTTCAATTGGTCGGTGATGATTTATTTGTTACCAATAAAGAGTGTTTACAAAAAGGGATCGATTTAAATGCGGGAAATGCCATTTTGATCAAAGTGAATCAGATTGGAACGATTACGGAAACCAAAGAAACGATCGATCTTGCTAGACGTTATGGATATAAGACCATCATTTCTCACCGTAGTGGAGAAACGGAGGATACGACGATTGCTGATCTTGCGGTAGGTTGGGATTTAGGACAGATTAAAACAGGTTCTATGTCACGGACAGATCGCGTTTCTAAATACAATCAATTAATGCGAATCGAAGAAGAAATTTAATTTTTAAAAAAACGTTAAATCAATCTGAAGTGCATAGATAATATGCATAACGACTCAAAAAG
>CAZJKO010000043.1:0-8684 GCA_964546995.1 uncultured Muribaculaceae bacterium
TTCTACTTAAGTTAAGTTTTCCCAAGACTCAACTTATGTGGGGATATAAAATGTACCGATTAAAATTATACTAGACAATTATTGGAAAGTCAATTAAATTTATGTGGAAAAACAGTTATTTTTCCACTTTTTACTTACTTTTTCTCTTTTTTTTGTAAGTGACAACATTCTTTCCTGTTTCTGTTTCAAAATGAACACAATCTGCTTGAAAATCGATGCTTTCCACTCCGTTTTGAAATTTCCACTTCTCTTTACTATCACCTTGATCCAAACAATGAACTTTTCTATTTAAAATACCTCTTTTTTTGATGATACTTTCTGTTGGAATACTACTATATATTTTGATGATTCCGTTTTTTGTTTTTAATTTAGCCTTTTCCATATTCACATTTTCGATTTCAATATTTCCTTTATTCGTGGTTGCTTCGAGGTCTAAACTAATATCATTTGGTACCGTAATAACCAAGTGATTTCTTTCATTCAAAAACTCTTTTCGTTTAGCTTCTTTTGGTTCAAATATTTCCAATTCATCAAAAACATTTTGCGTTAAATCAAATACTGTATCGCTATTGATTGTTAAATATTCTCCCCTTTTAATTCGGATACTCATGTTATGGAGATTGATATTTAATCTTTGGACTTTACTACGATCAATTTTAGGCATTTCTTTAGCATCGATAACGTACCATTTGCAGTCAACTGTTTCTTTTTTTTGCATATAACTTGTCATATTTTTCTTTCTCCTTCTACTTAAGTTAAGTTTTCCCAAGACTCAACTTATGTGGAAAAACAGTTGTTTTTCCACTTTTTACTTACTTTTTCTCTTTTTTTCGTAAGTGACAGCATTCTTTCCTGTTTCTGTTTCAAAATGAACATAATCTGCTTGAAGATCGATGCTTTCCACTCCGTTTTGAAATTTCCACTTTTCTTTACTATCACCTTGATCTAAACAATAAACTTCTCTATTTAAAATACCTCTTTTTTTGATGATACTTTCTGTTGGAATACTACTATATATTTTGATGATTCCGTTTTTTGTTTTTAATTTGGCTTTTTCCAAATTCACATTTTCGATTTCGATATTTCCTTTATCCGTGGTTGCTTTGAGGTCTAAACTAATATCATTTGGTACCGTAATATCCAAATGATATTTTTTTCTTCTATTAAAAAACTCTTTTTGTTTGGCTTCCTTCGGTTCAAATATTTCCAATTCATCAAAAGTATTTTGCGTTAAATTAAATACTGTATCGCTATTGATTGTTAAATATTCTCCCCTTTTAATTCGGATACTCATGTTATAGAGATTGATATTTAATCTTTGGACTTTACTACGATCAATTTGAAGCATTTCTTCATTAATTGCTTCACCTATGTCATATTCTTCTATTTCTTCTACTAGATCCTCTTGTTTTAAAATATCGTAAATTTCTTCTTGGTTTTCTAGATAATTCATTCCTCTTATGAATGCTCTTACAATATTTAGTGGATAAATAAATGGAATTAATTTATCTAATGGACTTGAGTCTAACATTTTCTTGAATGCTTGTTTTTTTAAATAGTATCCCTCGATATCCAAATCGTCGCTGATTCTATTCACTAAGTCTTGTTTTGCAATATAATAAAATGCAACACTCGCTACCCAAAAGTGATAAAATTTCACGATTATTCCCCCTTATTCGAGGCATATTATACTACTTTTTTTTTGATTTGTCAAAGGGATACTCATATTCTACTTTGATGAGTGTTAAACCACATGCTGGTGCCGTAGATGCTGCTTTTGTTCTATCTTTACTTTGGATGACTTTGGTTACCTCTTCGGGAGGTCTTTTTTCTTCCCCGATTTTGATTAGTAATCCAACCATATTTCTTATTTGATACTTTAAAAAGCCCGTCCCTGTAAAGGTAAACGTGTATTTATTTTCATCTGTTGGATCGGAGGTTATTTCTGCTTTTGTGATCGTTCTCACACAGTTTTCTTTTTGGGTGTTTTCCGACACAAAGGCACGGAAGTCATGGGTTCCTAAAAAATACTTTATGGCTTCGTTCATCTTTTCTATGTTTAACATGTGATTACACTGATGGACAACATTTCGTTCTAAAGGATTGTATTCCCCTAGATTTATTTGGTATTGGTAGGTTTTTTCTTTGACATGGTATCTTGCATGAAAGTCATCGGGGACCGATTGAGCCTTGATGATGTGAATATCTTTAGGTAAATGGCTATTTAACGCTCTTTTTAGTTTTGCTTCCGTTATGGTTACTGTTAAATCGAAATGAGCCGTCTGTCCTTTGGCATGCACACCTTTATCTGTTCTTCCCGATGCACATACGGGTGTTTCTTGATGGTCATTGATTTCTTTTAAGGCTTTCTCTAATTCACCTTGAACCGTTCTTAGATTAGGTTGGGTTTGATAACCATTAAAATCTGTTCCATCGTATGAAAAGGTGATTAAATATCGTTTCATAGTTCCTCCTATTTTGTGATTAAGGCAAGGATGAATATCGAACATGTTGTGAATACATAGAGTGTATCGTCTTTGGTCCAAGGAATCTTTTCTAATGTCGTTCTCTTTAGATATCTTTGGTAGGACCGAAGGCAATATACTACTTTTAGTTTTCTTAAGGCTTTTCTTTGCTCTTCTCTTGTTATGTTCAATTGAAGCAAAACGTTTCTCCATGTTCTTTCGGTTTTCATTTCTTTTCGTGTCGTTTCAAGATGATTCCAAGCCTTTTTCCATTCTTTTTTTCCATAAGTTAGTAATAAAAATAAATTGAGAGTATTTCTTTTTTTGTATCCTATTTTTTCATAGTAATAACGATTATCGTCTTCACTTAAACTGTGGAAAAAGTCAAGAAAGGAAACGCATAGCCCTAAAAATTTGGTGAAAAAGCTTACTTTTCCACAAAAAATGTGGAAAAAGTCAAGAAAAATAGCAAAAATTGTTGTAAACTGTGTCAAACGATCTTTTTTTTCAAAAGTTTTCCACAGATATAAATGTAAAATGAACAATAAGACATAGGAGTTAGAAAGGATAATCGCTAAAGAGATGAGCGTTAATCCTAATACTTTCGTAAGGGGATGGTACTTTCTATTTTTTTGTGAAATCCACATGTTTATAGATATCCTTTATGAGATCACGAACATCCTTATGATAGTGCAACTTTACCTTTTTTGTTTTTCGGGCTTTGGCTGTAAACTTCACTAAATCTGGTATGTCTATTTCTTTTTCTTCTAATAGGGAAGTTTCTGTAAATACTTCTTCTGGTGTTCCTTCTAATAACTTCTCTCCATCCTTTAAAATCAACACTTTTTCCATTTGTGTGTAAAGAAAGTTGACATCGTCAGTCGCGATAATGATCATTTTGTGATACTTCTCTTTTAACTGTTTAAATAGATCTAACAATTGTTTTTGAATGGCTAAATCTAAGTTTTGCATTGGTTCTTCTAAAATGATTACTTTGGGATTATATAAAAGAACAATTGCTAGTTGCACTAGTTTGGCTTTAGAATTAGACATTTCCGAGAAAGGCTCATCGAGCAATGATGAATCGAGTCCTACCATTTTTAAAAGTTCATCTTGATCGATACTGATCTTTTCTTCTTTGTTATAATACGTATGATTCCAATAGTCGATTTCTTCTTTCATCGTTTTTTTATGAAATAGGTAGTTATCACGATAAGGAAGATAGGCAATTTTCCGTTTCATTGCTTCTCTCGTCAATTTTTTCTTGGTTTGATCATCGTAATGGACTTTCCCTTTTTGTGGTTTTATCATCAAGGCAAGGAGAGATGCAAGAAGATCTTTTTCTTTCCCATAGATTCCTATTAATTCATCACTCGATAACTTCGTCGATAGACATAATTCTTTCTCCTCTTTTTTTATGGTGACCTTTTCTACTACTATTTCCATAATTTATTCACCATCCTATCCATATCTAGAATTACTTTATCTAATAGTTCATAAAATATTAATTTACTCGATAGATCGACCATAAACGGTATTTCTAACCCTAATCTGTGAATGATTTTTTCTTCGTTCATTACGGCAAGAGGTTTTCCTTCGATGACGACTTTCCCTTCATTTAACAAAAATAGATAATCACTATCTAGCGTTTCTTCTAGATTGCTTGTCGTATATACAATGGATGTTCCCTCTTTTTTCAACTCTTTAAAAATGCGCCATAACGTTTTTCTTTCGTTTTGATTTAGTAAAGTAAAAGGATCATCCAAAAGAAGGAGTTTCGGTTTATGAATTATTGCTAGAGCTAACTCAACTTTCCTTTTTTCCCTTAACGATAAATTTTGGGGATTTTTGTTTAATAAGTCATCGATTTGTAATTGATCACTTACTTCCTTCATTCTTGCATTGATTTCGTCTTTGGAATACCTTAAGTTTTCTAATGGAAAAGCGAGTTCTTTCAAAACAGTAGAAAAAAGAAAGGGGAGATTTTCATAAGGGAGAAAGATACCAAGTTCTTTATATATTTTCTTTCCTAACGATTCGATATACACATAGTGAAAGGAAATACTTTCTTCTGGTACAGGTAATAATCCTGCTATTGCTTTCATTAATGTAGTTTTACCACAATTATTGGTACCAGATACTGCTGTTATTTTTCCTTTTGGTATTTCTATGTTGAGATCGTCGAATATGGGTTCACATTGATAATGGGTCAATTTTACAATATGTTTCATTCCTACACCATCCTATGACTTATTATTATAATCGAAAAAAAGATTCCTTGCAATGTCTTTCCATACAAAAAGAAAAGAAGTTATTTCTTTTCTTTTAGAATTCGCAAATAGTGGTTAGCTTCTCTTAGCACATGATCTGCTAGGAGTGGTACGATAATGGATCTAATTTGGCATTCGACAATGCCTTTGGTTCCCGTTTGGTTGAATGCTTTGAATTTTTCTGTCAATTCCTCGTCTTTCTTGTTATCATGATTAAAATTGATTCCTAAATTTCGCATTTCTTGCATTAATTCTTGATAACGTTTGGCAAATTCATTTGCTTCATGAATTACTTTGCTTTCACTAGGGTCCATTAATCCTCTTATGAAAAGAGCATGCTCCATCATGATTTCATTCCAAAAGCGCCGTTGGCCTTCTTTATCTCCTTCGATCGTTTGATTGTTTTCTAAACGATTCATATAAGCTAAATAGAGTTTTGCTTCTTCAATCAAATGATCGATCATCAAGGGATAGTTGTAAGTAAAGATCTGACAAGTTAAGACATTGTCTAATATTTGTTTTTGGTAAGTAATAAAGTTTTCGAGAAGAAATCTTGCTCTTTTGTTTATTGGTCTTACGTAATTTACCATTTCTTCAGTTATATTTTCACTTCTTCCACTAGTTAGATTGGCTTCTAATACCGTTACATTGGTATCGATGGGAATTCCTGTAAGAGTACTTGTTTTCTGTTCTGCTTTTATGGTGTAATTCGTAATTAATTCTTGGGATGTAATTATTTCAGGACTTACGATATTGTTACTTAGGTGAATGGCTTGTTCTAAGATCACTTTAAACTCATTTTGGTATTTTTCGGCTTCCATTATTAGTGGTTTATCTTTAGGGGTAAAGCCCGCTTCTAAAAATAGAGCATGTTCTTTCATGATTCTTGCGAAAAAAAGATGGAGCTCCAAGGAGTTCCTTACGTAATTTGATCTATTCATTTTATCCTCCTAACTTTCTTTACAATATATGTGTTAGGAAGAACTTTCTTGCTTCTTTGTTACCGTTTCTTTTTGCGTTGGATGTTATAAGTGATTTTCATCAATGTGTTATCAGAGATAAAGCGACCAAAGAATTTGGCACATTTCATTTTAAAACCTGGGATGATTACTAATTTTCCTTTTAACATGTTGTCGATCGCATACTTGGCAACATCGTTACTCGTTAGTGGTTTTACGGAGAAAGACACACCTGCAACTTTGTTAAAGTTGGTATCGACAGGTCCTGGGCAAAGGCAAGATATGTGAACATTACTATGTTTGGTTGTTTTCTTTAATTCCATTGCGATCGCTTCTGTTAATCTTAGTACATAGGCTTTACTAGCATAGTAACTTGCCATCAAAGGTCCTGGTCCAAAGGATGCACTACTCGATACATTTAGGATGTAGCCATAGTTCTTTTTTTTCATGTCTCTTAAAAACATTTTGGTTAGAATGTGGACTGCTTTGATGTTTACTTCGAGCATTTCTATTTCTTTGGTGAGATCTGTTTTGGTAAAGGTTCCATATACGCCAAAACCAGCATTGTTAATTAGAATATCGATATCTTCATTTCGGCATAGAATGTAGAGTTCTTTGACTTTTTGTTCACTACTTAAATCCGTGACAATAATTTTGGATTTGGTTTTTAGTTTTTGTTGTACTGCTTCTAATTTATCGCGATTTCTTGCTACTAAGATTAAATCGTATCCTAATTCTGATAAGTAAATGGCCATATCTTTTCCGATGCCACTGGATGCTCCTGTCACTAATGCTTTCATGCTACCACCTCTATTTTCATTATATCAAAACAAAAAGACTATTGCTAGTCTCTTATTTTACTAATTCTAAAGTGACGATTAAGGCGTCATCTCCACGACGTTCATCCATCTTTAGAATTCTTGTATATCCACCATTTCTATTTTCATAACGTTTTGCTAAGTCATCAAATACTTTTTTAACAACTTCTTCGTCATTGTGAACAAAAGCTAATGCTTTACGTCTTGCAACTAGGCTACCATCTTTTCCGTAAGTAATCATTTTATCGACAAATTTACGAACTTCTTTGGCTCTTGTTTCAGTAGTCTTGATGCTTTCGTTTAAAATTACTTGTTTGGTCAATGTTGCAAGCATACTTCTTCTATGCTTTACTGTGCGACCTAATTTTCTATATGCCATAATTTCCTCCTACTTTTAATCTTCATCTCGTAAAACAAGTCCTAAATCGCGGATTTTGTCTAAGACTTCTTTTAACGATTTCTTTCCTAAATTACGGATCTTCATCATGTCAGTTTCACTTTTATTCACTAGATCTTGTAATGTATGAATACCAGCACGTTTTAAACAGTTATAAGCACGAACAGAGAAATCTAAATCTTCGATGGTCGTCTCTAACGCTTTTACTTTTGGATCTTCTGTTTTTTCGATCATGAGTCCTGTTACGTCTGCAATCTTACTTAAGTCTGTTAAGAGTGTGAAATGTTCTATTAGAATGCGACTGGCTAAGGCAACTGCTTCTTCTGGTTTGATCGAACCGTTTGTCCATACTTCTAGTATTAATTTATCGTAGTTTTCGTTTTGCCCTACACGAGCACTTTCTACTTCGTAGGCAACACGTTCAATTGGAGAGTATAATGAATCAACTGCGATCATTCCTACTTTTTTGTTGTCTAGAAGTTTTTTGTTTTCTTCGCTTCTTACATATCCACGACCGTTTGTTACCGTCATTTCAATGTTGAGTGAGCCACCTTTGGCAAGGGTTGCAATGACTTGATCTTTGTTCATGATTTCGATATCACTATCGACTTCGATATCACCTGCTGTTACAACACCTTCTTCTTTGGCATGAAGACGCATTACTTTGGTTTCATTCGAATGATTTTTTACTACGATACTCTTTAAGTTTAAGATGATCGTCGTCACATCTTCGACAACACCATCCATCGTTTGAAATTCGTGTTGAACTCCATCGATTTTGATACTACTGATACTAGATCCTGGAAGACTTGATAACATGACGCGACGTAGGGCGTTACCTAGGGTATTACCAAATCCTCTTTCCAGTGGTTCTAGTTCGAACTTTCCATAAAAATTGTTTTCTACATAATCCGTAATTTTATATATTGGTTTTTCAAATTGTAACATGAAACTAACCTCCCTTTATTTATTAACCACGAGGACGTTTTGGTGGGCGACATCCATTATGTGGAATTGGCGTAACATCAGTAATTGCCGTTACTTCAAGACCTGCTGTTTGAAGGGAACGGATAGCCGTTTCTCTTCCTGGACCTAATCCTTTTACAAATACTTCTACTTTACGCATGCCAAGATCGTATGCGGCTTTTCCTGCTGCTTCTGCAGCGGTTCCTGCAGCAAATGGCGTCGATTTTTTACTACCTTTAAATCCAAGTGCTCCACTAGATGCCCAACTAATTGCATTACCTTCTTTGTCTGTAATGGTGGTAATGGTATTGTTAAATGTCGAATGAATGTGTGCAATTCCTTCTGGTACATTCTTTTTGACTTTTCTTTTTCTCGTCTTATAAGCCATAGTTTAACCTCCTTTTTTATTTATCCTTACGCTTTTTTCTTGTTTGCTACGGTTTTTCCTTTACCTTTACGAGTTCTTGCATTTCTAGATGTTCTTTGTCCTCTTACTGGTAAGCCTTTTTTATGACGTGTTCCTTGGTATGAATTAATTTCCATTTTGGTTTTAATGTTCATACTTACTTCACGACGTAAATCACCTTCTGTTAAGTGATTAGATACTTCATCACGAACGCGATTTAATTCTTCGTTCGATAGATCTTTCACTCTTTTCGATGGTTCTACGTTTGCATTTTTTAAAATTGTTTTAGCTAATTGTCTTCCAATTCCGTAGATATACGTTAAACTAATTTCTACTTGTTTATCATTTGGAATATCTACACCTTTAATACGTGCCATAGTTTACACCTCCTATTATCCTTGTC
>CAZJKO010000044.1:0-4917 GCA_964546995.1 uncultured Muribaculaceae bacterium
AAGCACGGCAACGTGTGGAGTCGAAGCGTACTAATAGGTCCATCGCCTTTTTATGACTAGATTACCTGACTCTTATACAGAATCATTGGTAATCTAGGATGACGTAACTAGCAATCGGTATTGGATTCAGTATATCGAATACCGAGTGAAGTTTTACATTTCATCGTTCACCTTATGGACATCAACAGGACGTTTGAAAGACTATAGATCAAACTTTTTCGGAAACCGCACTTTTCGAAAAAGTTTAGAACTTGTTTTTTTGGAACGTTGGGAAACTCTCTTTCTTAAAGAAAGTTGCCCACTCCCAACTTGGTGCCCATAGCGCTGGGGAAATACCTGTTTACATTCCGAACACAGAAGTCAAGCCCAGTCGCGGCGATTATACTGCCCCAAGCGGGAAACTAGCAAGGTGCCAAATTATACGCAAAGACCACCCCGACGGGTGGTCTTTCGTGTGTTATAGTATTATCTATTATTCAAAAAAACACATTAAGCCCAAGAATTGCTCAAAAAACTTCGCCTAACAGATAGCCAACAGAGATAAACTGTGCTATAATATCTCTAGGAGTTATGTATGATGTTAATTGCGAGAATTAAAACCTTTTTATCTGATCACAAAATCTTTTCTATCTGGTATAATGTAGATATGAAACATCCAGAAGTTACTTTTAATAAACTCATCGACAAACAAAAAGTTTGCTATCTTGGCACGATCGGCAAGGACGGCTACCCGCACATCACCGCTATGCTTGCTCCGCGCAAACACAACGGCATCAAAGAGTTTTTCCTCTCCACCAACACTTCGTCTCAAAAAGTTCAAAACCTCCGTCAGAATTCCAAAGCCAGCCTGTACTTTTGTGATCGTCGGTTTTACCGCGGACTCGAGCTAAAAGGTACGGTTGAAGTTCTCGAAGATCAAGATTCTAAGACTATGCTCTGGGAAAAAGGTGATACTATGTTTTACAAAGAGGGCGTAACCGACCCCGACTATTGCGTTCTCAAGTTTACCGCCACTTCTGCGCGCTACTACAACAATCTCAAGACTTCCGACGTTAAGATTCCGCAACTTATCGCTACCGAGTAGCCTCCGTGAGTAATACGTCTCGGAAAAAGCGTAGTTTTGAAACAGGCTACACAGGCCTTGTCGCATAATTAATGCGCCTCCCCTATAGAAGCACGTTATTCTTACCCGGTCCACTGGGATCGGAATTGAATTATGCAACAAGACCGGCTATATAAATGCCTACTTTTATTTTTAAGATAAATGTGCTATACTATAAATAATGAAAAAGATTTCTGTAATAGTTTCTTGCTACAACGAAGAAAAAGCCCTACCACTTTTTTATGCCGAGATGGAAAAAGTCCGTCAGCAAGATTTTAGCGATGTTGATGTTAAGTTTGAATACATTTTCGTCAACGATGGTAGCCATGATCAGACTCTAGATATTATGAAACAACTTGCCGCGCACGATCCTAAAGTTAAGTATATTTCTTTTTCGCGCAATTTTGGTAAAGAAGCCGCTATGCTTGCCGGCCTCGAGGCCGCCACGGGTAACTATATCACGATTATGGATGCTGACCTGCAGGATCCGCCTGCTCTGCTTCGCCAAATGTATGACGAAATTACTCAGCACGGCTACGATCGAGTCGGCACTCGTCGCGTTTCTCGCAAAGGCGAACCACCAATTCGGAGTTTTTTCGCTCGACGTTTCTATAAACTTATTAATCGTATGTCTAATGTCCAAATGGTCGACGGCGCCCGCGACTATTGGCTGATGACGCGTCAAGTTGCCGATGCGCTGATTTCCCTGCGCGAATATAATCGCTATTCCAAAGGTCTTAACGCTTTTGTCGGTTTCGATACTAAATGGATCGAATACGAAAACGTCGAACGTGTCGCCGGTGAAACCAAATGGTCTTTCTGGAAACTTTTCAAATATGCCATCGAGGGTATCACTGCTTTTTCGACGGTTCCGTTGGTGATTTCTTCACTAGTCGGCCTGATTTTCTGTCTAGTTCTCTTTTTAGTTTTAGGATCAATTAACATAACGTTTGAAGCATGGATTGGAGCTTCTATTTCTAAGATTCCTCCAGTTTCTTGTCCATTACCTTTCTTATGTTTTTTGATAATATTTGCACCTTCAACGATAACTTTATTTTCGCTTCTTAGTGTCTTTATTATTTTTCCTTCTTTACCTTTACTAGATCCGGCGATTACTACGACTTTATCTCCTACTTTAAAGTTCATAATATCCTCCTTTATAGCACTTCTTTTGCAAGTGATGCGATTTTCATATAACCGTTATCACGAATTTCACGTGCTACTGGTCCGAAAACACGAGTTCCTACTGGACTCTTGTCATCTTTAATAATAACGCAAGCATTGTCATCGAACTTAATGTAACTTCCATCTTCGCGACGGACACCAAAGGTACTTCTAACAATTACTGCTTTTACTACTTTTCCCTTTTTGACGGTTCCATTTGGGGTAGCACTTTTGATGGTTCCTACCACAATATCTCCAATGTTACCTGTTTTTACTTTGCTTCCTCCAAGAACACGAATTACTAATAATTCTTTTGCCCCAGAGTTGTCAGCAACTTTTAATCTACTTTCTTGTTGTAACATATTAAATCCTCCTTCACTTAAGAATTATAAAATAACTGCTTCTTTTACAATTTCAGCTAAGTAGAAGTGTTTTGTTTTCGAAATTGGCTTCGTTTCGACAATTCTTACGGTATCCCCTACTTTGGCTTTGTTTGACTCATCATGAGCGGCATATTTCTTTGAGCTTTTTACTCGTTTACCATACTTTGGATGTTTCTTGTAAGTTTCCACTAAAACGGTAATCGTTTTATCACCTTTGTCGCTTACAACTTTTCCAACTAATTCACGTTTTTTTGCTTCATTCATAGTAACCCTCCTTATTTTCCTTCGCGTTCTTTCAAAACAGTTTTCATTCTTGCGACAGTATGTCTCAATTCTTTGATTCTTGAAGGTTTTTCTAAGTTACCTGTTGCTTGTTGGAAACGCAAGTTGAATAGTTCTTCTTTGTTTTCTTTTATTTTGGCACTTATTTCTTCAGTGGTTAGATTTCTAATCTCATTAACCTTCATTTGATTCACCACCATTTTCTTTTTTTACAAATTTCGTTTTGATTGGTAGTTTGTGACTAGCAAGGCGAAGTGCTTCTCTTGCTACTTCTTCTGTTACTCCGGCAATTTCAAACATGATTTTACCTTCTTTTACAACAGCTACCCATCCTTCCACGTTACCTTTACCTTTACCTTGACGAGTACCAATTGGTTTTTTGGTCAATGGCATGTGTGGGAAAATGTTAATCCATACTTTTCCACCACGTTTCATGTAACGAGTCATTGCAATACGAGCTGCTTCGATTTGATTTGCTGTAATCCAAGCTCCTTCTTTGGCCATAAGTCCATATTCTCCGTTATGAAGTTCACGATTACCACGAGATAATCCTTCGTGAGGTAATCTATGAACACGACGATATTTTGTTCTTGATGGTATTAACATAATTAATTACCTCCCTTAGTACTTTTCTTTGATGGAAGGATTTCTCCTTTATAGATCCATACCTTTACTCCAATTTTACCAAATGTCGTATCTGCTTCACTACTAGCATAATCGACATCTGCTCTTAGTGTATGTAGAGGGATCGTTCCTTCTGTGTATCCTTCACTACGAGCCATATCAGCTCCACCTAAACGTCCTGATACTAACGTTTTGATTCCTTTTGCTCCCGATTTCATGGCATTTCGAATTGCGCGTTTTTGCGCCATACGGAATGAGGCACGGTTCGTAATTTGGTTCGCAATAGAATCTGCAACAATTTGGGCATTCATATCAGGTTTTTTAATATCGACGATCGAAATTTGAATTTCTTCATCGACTAATTTCTTCAATTCTTTTTTTAATTTTTCGATTTCTTCGCCACCACGTCCAATAATGACACCAGGTTTTGAAGTGTGTACGATTACTTCGCATCGTTTACTTGTTCTTTCAACTTCGATTTTAGAAACAGAGGCTTTTTTAAACTTTTCTTCTAAGTATTTGCGGATTTTTAAATCGTTTGCTAATACTTTTTTGAAATCAGTCTTGTTTGCATACCATCTTGCTTCCCATTCTTTGTTGATTCCAAGTCTAAGTCCATTTGGACTTACTTTTTGTCCCATACTCTTCCTCCTTACCTTATTTTGTAGCCACTGTAATGACGATGTGACTTGTTCTCTTATCTTTGTGTCCGATGTGTGAACGTGAATCAAACATGACACGTTTCATCACAGGACCTGCATCTACTCTTGCTTCTTTTACATATAGTGTGTTTGCATCCATACCACCGTTATTTACGGCATTGGCAATAGCAGATTCCAACACTTTCTTTGTAAGCCTTGCTGGCTTTTTATTCATATTATTCAATATGGTTAATGCTTCCTCAACCTTTTTACCACGAATAAGGTCTACGACCAAACGCGTTTTAATGGGAGATACTCTAAGCATTTTAGCGATTGCTCTTGCTTCCATATGTCTTCCTCCTAAGTTCTATTCCTATTTTTTCTTATCCGTTCCATGTCCACCAAACTTACGAGTTAACGCGAATTCTCCTAACTTATGTCCTACCATATCTTCGGTAACATAAACAGGGATAAACTCTTTACCGTTATGAACTGCAAATGTGTGTCCAATAAAGTCAGGATAAATTGTTGAACGGCGTGACCATGTTTTGATAACTTCTTTTTTCCCTTTATCATTTAATTCTTTTACTTTTTTTAATAAGCGATCAAATACATAAGGTCCCTTTTTAAGACTTCTTGCCATAAAGTTTCATCCTTTCTATTTACCATTACGACGACGTACGATAAATTTATCAGTTTTCTTATTATTACGAGTTTTGTA
>CAZJKO010000044.1:4927-7608 GCA_964546995.1 uncultured Muribaculaceae bacterium
CCTAATGCTGGTTTACCCCATGGAGTAACTGGTCCTTTACGTCCAATTGGAGCACGACCTTCACCACCACCATGTGGGTGATCATTAGGGTTCATAACAGAACCACGAACGGTTGGACGAATTCCTAAGTGACGACTTCTTCCTGCTTTTCCAAGTTTTACAAGTTCACTATCTTCATTTCCAACTTCTCCGATCGTTGCCATACAAGTTCCAAGAACTTTTCTTTGTTCTCCACTTGATAAACGAATCATAACGTAAGATCCTTCACGTCCTAAGATTTGAGCAGAGCTTCCTGCACTTCGTGCTAGTTCTCCACCTTTTCCAGGGCGAAGTTCAATATTGTGAATCAAAGTACCAACAGGAATATTCATGATTGGTAGGGCGTTTCCTACTTTGATGTCGGCGTCGCTTCCAGCCATAATTTCCATACCTACTTTTAATCCTTTTGGTGCAATGATGTATCTTTTTTCTCCATCTTTATAATTGATTAATGCAATATTTGCGGTTCTATTTGGATCGTATTCAATGGTTGCAACAGTACCAGGTACTGAGAGTTTGTTCCGTTTAAAATCGATGATACGATATTTACGTTTTGCTCCTCCACCATGGTGTCTTACCGTCGTTTTTCCCTGATTGTTACGACCACCATTTTTTGTTAAACGAACTACAAGGCTCTTTTCTGGAGTACTTGTTGTGATTTCGGTATTTGCTAAAGTACTCATTCCTCTTCTTCCTGGTGTAGTAGGTTTATAATTTCTAATAGCCATTTTCCGTCCTCCTTCTAACCAAGATTGATTGTTTGACCATCTTCAAGAGCGACAATTGCCTTTTTCGTGCGATTTGTCATTCCTGTGTAACGACCAACTCTTCTCTTTTTCGGTTTTACATTAATTGTACGAACTGATTTTACTTTTACATTGAATAGTTTTTCAATTGCCAATTTAATTTCAGTTTTGTTTGCTTTAACATCAACTTTGAATGTATACTTTCCTTCTTCTGCTGACATGCTTCCTGTTTTTTCTGTTACAATTGGTGCTTTAATGATTTCTAAATACTTTGTATCCATTATGCTAGCACCTCCTCAATTTTCTTCATTGCGTTTTCTGTCATTAGAACGTAATCTGCTGTTACTAAATCTAAAGAATTGATTTCACTCGTTTCAATTAGTGCAATGTTGGCAAGATTTCTAGATGCTAAAATAACATTTTCATCAAATTCGTCCACAATGACCAACACTTTTTTATCTTGAATTTTTAAAGTCGTCAATAAGGCAACCATTTCTTTTGTCTTTGGTGTTGTCAATGTTAATTCATCCAATACCATAATGGCATTTTCTCTTGCTTTATGTGTTAAGGCACTCTTTAATGCAAGACGACGTTCTTTACGATTCATTTTTTTGCTATAGTCGCGAGGTACTGGTCCACCGTAGATTCCTCCACCTCTCCACTGTACAGCACGGATAGATCCTTGGCGAGCATGCCCTGTTCCTTTTTGGCGCCATGGCTTTCTTCCTCCACCAGATACTTCCGAACGATTTTTCGTTTTATGGGTTCCTTGTCTTAGCGATGCTCTCGTTAAAATGATTGCATCGTATAGTACTTTATCATTTGGTTCAATGCCAAATACATTTTCATTTAATTTAATATCTTTAATTTTTTCACCTTTTACATTGAAAAGATTTATTTTTTCCATACTTTTTCCTCCTTCCATCACTTTTTTCTTTCTATATATAATAGATTTGTTTTTTTACTCTGCTAGTGATGAGTTTTCTGTTTCTGTTTCGTTTTCTTCCGTTACAGGTTCTTCCACTTCAGTTTCTACTGTCGTTTCTTCTTGAACAGGCTCTTCGATTGGTTCTTCATAGATGATTAATTCTTCTGGCTCGTTCTTTTTCTCACCTTTCTTTACGGAAGTACGGATCATAACTAAAGATTTTTTAGGTCCTGGAACATTACCTTTTATTAAGATAACATTGTTTTCAAGATCTACTGCTACTACTTCTAGATTTTGGATTGTACTAGCGACATTTCCCATATGTCCTGGTAATTTCTTACCTTTTAACACGTGCATTGGTAACATGGTACCAAGAGAACCTACTCCTCTATGGTATTGTGATCCATGACCCATCGGTCCACGTGATTGATTGTGACGTTTAATAACACCTTGGAATCCTTTTCCTTTACTGATTCCTGATACGTCAACGATTTCTCCTGCTTCGAAGAAATCTGCTTTGATGACTTGACCTAATTCATAATCATCAACATTTACTCCTCTTATTTCTCTTAAGAAGCGCTTAGGTTCTGTATTTGCTTTTTTGGTATGACCAATTTTTGCTTTGTTGCTTACGTTTTCTCTTACTGTTTTGTATCCTAATTGAACAGCATTATAACCATCTTTTTCTACTGTTTTAATTTGTGTTACAACGTTTGGTTCTACTTCGATCACAGTAACAGGAATTAACTTACCATTTTTGGTAAATACTTGAGTCATCCCAACTTTTGTTCCTAAGATTCCTTTCATATTCATTTCCTCCTAATTATAATTTGATATCAATATCTACTCCGCTAGGTAAATCTAAATGCGTTAACGCCTCGATCGTTTCCTTGCTTGGATTTTTGATATCAATTAATCTTTTGTGTGTACGCATTTCAAATTGTTCGCGTGAATCTTTGTACTTATGT
>CAZJKO010000045.1:0-7345 GCA_964546995.1 uncultured Muribaculaceae bacterium
TTACACAACAAAAAATCAATTCCATTTCTAGAATTGATATTTATCATTAAGCTCTAACTATAAAAGTTCGAGCAGATTCTTCTCTGGTGGAGATGAGGAGAATCGAACTCCTGTCCGAAAAAGGCAATACATAAACTTCTACAAGTTTAGTTAACTATCACATTTCATAAAAATCTACGCTAGTTAACCAACAAAGATTTTTACTAGTCTAGTAAGATTCATTTTTCACCCTAGACAAGTGAAAAATATATCCTATATAAATGAGCCCCAATTTATTTCTATAGGAAAAAATAAGTGGAGCGCTTCTACATTAATTAAGCAAAAGCTAATTGATTTCTGTTTCCAGTTATATTTAAAGTTGCATGTAACGATTGCCATCGACTTGCCATTTATGCTTAACCAATCCCGTCGAAACCAAGTCATCCCCATGGGGAGATTATACCACATAAGAAAACGAAATTCAATAAATTAGTTATCTTCCTCTTCGCCAATTTGTTCCAAATTTGCATGTTTTTCAAAGCCGATCGACACCACACCAGGTTCAACGCCAATTCGATTTACAAGTGATTCTACTAAATCAGATGCCGTAGAAGAAACCTCAATATCGACTTCGATATTCGTATAATCTTTATCCACTTCTTTACTATCCATATGCCGAAGAGTCATATCATGTGCATTGATCTTTTGCATAAGTAAACTGCGAATAATAATCTCTTTTCCCGTCTTACACCGAATTTTAATCAAATAATGTGAATCATTTTCTTCCTTTTGTGAACGACTAATGCGATTAGATAAAAACCGTAATACGATATTCGAAAGAAGAATACAAACTGTACCGACAATCGCCTCAAAAAGAAACCCGAAAGCGCAAAGTGTCCCAACCGCAGCACTACACCATAATGTTGCAGCAGTATTGAGTCCCCGCACATGAGTACCATCACGCAAAATAACACCAGCACCTAAAAAACCAATACCAGAAACGACCTGTGCTGCCACTCGCGTAGTATTCACATCCCCTGCCAAACAACTAGTAAACACAAAAAGAAACGAACCGAGACAGACGAGTGCCGTCGTCCGAAGACCAATAGCTCGCCGTCTCCACTGCCGTTCTAATCCAATCAAACTTCCTAAAACAAAGCAAACGCCAAGCCGTATTAAAAACGTAACATAATCCATCATTTTTCTCCTTTTAAAATTATAAATGCGGTTTGTGAACTTTTTCAAGTTGACGTTTAATATCTCGCTCTTTAATCGATTCTCGCTTGTCGTAATTTTTCTTACCCTTACA
Organism: uncultured Muribaculaceae bacterium; assembly: GCA_964546995.1. Taxonomy (GTDB): domain Bacteria; phylum Bacillota_I; class Bacilli_A; order RF39; family UBA660; genus CAZJKO01. The sequence goes on from CAZJKO010000045.1 coordinate 1,289, forward strand.
TATACCTAGTAACACTTTTGCTCGATTGCGAACAAAATAAATCTTTAATGGAACCAACGTAAACCCTTGAAGTTTCACTTTATCCTCGAGTTTCAAAATTTCCTTTCGATGAAGCAGCAACTTTCTCGTTCGCTCTTCCTGATGATTAAACATATTTCCTTCGTGATAGATACCAATAAACATATTCAAAAGATATACCTCTCCCTGACGGATAATCGCATAACTATCTTTAATCTGACAATCGCCATTTCGAATCGATTTAATCTCTGTCCCAGTCAAAACAAGACCACACTCTACTGTATCTTCAATAAAATAATCATGTCTTGCACGACGATTCACAATTTCCATACTGTCACCTTATTCTAATCCAACTTTGGTAATCCATTCATTGTTTCCTACTACAATATTCATATATGTTTCATAATGATTTCTATAACCCGGTAAAATACTATCATTCAATTCTTTATATGGATAAATCTTAAAACCAGTAACACTACCAGCACGATAGTAAGTATAGACAAGTTCCGCAGTTACATTTTCAAGCGAAACTGTCGTTACATCGTTTTCTACAACTTTTTTAACAGTAACAGAAGCCATAAGACCAGTTAACTGATTCGTAGTCTCCTGTGCAGAAAGAAAGTTTCCAAGCGAATAGATGACGAGGGTATCATCGATCATCTCAATAGGTTCGATAACATGAGGATGAGATCCGATAATAATATCGACTCCTAACCCTGCTAAATAGGAAGCTGTTTCTCTTTGTTCATCCGAAACGCCATTCGAATATTCTGTTCCCCAGTGCATAGCTACCATAACAACATCAACTTGATCGCGCACTTTCGAAATATCTTCTTTTGCCTGTTCATCAGAATAAATATTCCACAAATAATCTTTTCCTTCTGGCGAAGAAAGCCCATTCGTCCACATCGTATAAGAGAAAAAGGCATATTTAATTCCATTGATTTCCTGAATTCGTACTTTATTACGTTCTTCGAAAGAAGAATAAGATCCCGCTGTAAAAGCAAGGTCTTTCTTACTATCCCAATAAGAAATCGAATTCAAAACAGCTTCTTCCCCTCGATCCATCGTATGATTGGTAGAAAGACTAACCAAATTAAAACCAGCATCCAAAAAGGCATCGCCAACTTCATAAGGAGAATTGAATCGTGGATAATGAGAAAGCCCAAGCTCACTTCCTCCTAAAATAGTTTCTTGATTGTAATAAGCCAAATCGTACTGGCTAACGATCGGTTTCACTCTATCGAGCATAGGTACAAAATCGTATCCTTGATAATTGGCATTGATCTTTGCATCGTAGTAGACTGCCCCATGGATCAAAGCATCACCTACCATCACCAAGGAAAAAGAGGATTCTTCTCTACTAGGCTTTGGGATAGAAGGAGTCGTCTCTTCTTCTAATGGCACCGCTTGATACTCTTTGAAAAGAAACCACACCCCACCACCAATCAAACTAAGTGCAACAACAATACTAACAATAATACCTATCTTTACTTTTTTACTTCGCTTCATACTACACCTTCCTAACAATTTCAAAATCGATTTGCTTTTCTTCTTTCGATGCACGAACAACCCGAACGATCACTTCTTCACCAATCGAATACTTCTTTTTTGTCTTCTCCCCGGTCAAACTAAGTGTTGCTTCATCGTAATGATAAAAATCGTCCATGGAAGCAATAGGCACAAGTCCTTCTACCATATTCGGAAGCTCGATAAACATTCCAAAATTAAGGACACTAGAAATCATTCCTTGGAATTCTTCTCCAATGTGATCTTCCATGTACTCAGCCATTTTCATATCTTCTACTTCTCTTTCACATTCGATCGAAGCTCTCTCTTTGGAAGACGCGTGTTCTGAAACGTAAGGTAGCTTCTCCTCAAAATGACGAACAGTTTCTTTATGAAGATTAGAATCGAACAAATACGTTCTCAAAAGACGATGAACTGTCGTATCAGGGTACCTTCGAATAGGAGATGTAAAGTGCGTATAACAAGGACTAGCAAGACCATAGTGACCTATATTTTGCACTTGATAAACCGCTTTTTTCATATTGCGAAGAAGAAGACTAGATAAAATCTTAAATTCCTTTTTATCCTGTAAAAAAGTAAGCAATTTCTGCATCGTCTTAGGAGAAGTATCTTTAACATTTAATGGTAACTGGTATCCAAGTGTTCCAAGGAAAGAAAGAAAATCTCTAATTTTCTCTTCATCTGGATAATCGTGAACACGATAAATAAAAGGAAGTTCCATATAGAAGATGTGCGTTGCAACACATTCGTTGGCAGCAATCATAAAGTCTTCGATCAATTTTTCCCCTGTTCCACGTTCTCTTAACACAATATCGATAGGATGACATTGATCATCGACCAAAATCTTCGCTTCGTCGACATCGAAATCCAAGTATCCTCGCTGATCTTTTCTCTTGCGCAAAAGAGACGATAACTCTTCCATCAGATGGAGTTTTTCAACATAATCAGAATACCCTTCAGGAATCATTCCTTTCTCTAAAATTGCATTGACATTTTGATAAGTCATCTGAATACGAGAACGAATCACACTTTCAAAGATTTCATAATCGACTTGTTTTCCCGTTTCATCAAATTCCATAACACAGCTAATTGCAAGACGCAAAACATTCGGATTTAACGAACAAATGCCATTAGACAACTCGTGAGGCAGCATCGGAATAACCCGGTCTACCAAATAAACACTCGTTCCACGTTCCATAGCATCTTTATCAAGCGCACTGTTCTCCTTGACATAATAACTGACGTCAGCAATATGTACACCCAATTTATAGTGACCATTCGACATTTTTTCGATCGAAATAGCGTCATCAATATCTTTTGTATCGTTACCATCGATAGTAAAGATCACTTCATCACGTAAATCGCGACGCCCCACGATCTCCGATGGTAAAACTTCCTGTGGAATCGAATCAAGTTCTGCTAACGCTTCCTCGCTAAAGGAAGTATCGATGTTATGCTTATAAATAATCGATAGAATATCGACACCCGGGTCATCTCGATGCCCTAATATTTCTAACACTTCACCTTGATACCGATTCTTGCTAATCTTATTCGTAAGTTTCACCAAAACTTTATGCCCTGAAACCGCATTTCGATTATTCTTCTTAGGAATTTCAACTTCCAAGTTTAGTTTAGAATCATCTAACTTAACATGGCATACACCCTTTTTATAATAAATTTCCCCCACCAATGTTTCAATCTCTCGTTTAACGATCTTTAATATTCTGCCTTCCATACGATCGACATCTTTTTTAGAAAGAATCTCGACAAGCACAATATCATCGTGTATTGCACCATTCATATTGCTTTCATGAATGTAGATATCATCGTCCATTCCTTGAACAGAAACAAATCCAAATCCCTTCTTGTTGGCTCTCATAACTCCTTTTTTCAAATGACTATTCTCAAGAAGCATGTATTTATCTTTGTGAGAATGATAAACGAGACATTCCTTCTCTAATTCATTTAAAACGAGAATCAAATCTTTAAGTTCTATCGAAGAAGAAGTTCCTAACTGACTTTCAATCTCAAATAAAGAAAGTGCTTTATCACTTGACTTTAATATTTCTAATATTCTATCTTTCATATTATCACCTATTGTATCTAATTCTATTATAAAATAAAAAGGACTATTTTGTTAGTCCTAAATTACATAAATGACATGACCAAACAGATCACAAAGAAAATCATTCCAAGTCCCATCGTTACTCTACTAATGACAAGTTCTGTACCTCTCTCTTTACGATGACTAAAAAGATCAGAATTTCCCCCGGAAATAATTTGTGATGCACTTTCAGCTTTACCACTTTGTAAAAGAACAATTGCAATCAATAAAATCGAAATCACCAATAGTACGGCATCCATGCAAATTCCCTCCATTTCACTAGACATACTATACCATAAAATAGAAAACAATGCAAACGTTTCTATCAATAGAAGAAAAAAGCACTAATTACTTGATAGTGCTTGATAAATATTCCGGTTATAATCCAAAATCGATAAATATAATTGATAACGTGTCGATTCAGGTACATGAGAAAACTCAAGTAAAGAAACCAACTTTTCTTCATCTTTAATAGGATCTTTGCTAGATAAAGAAGAAATCATTTCATAAACTTCTGTAATCATGTTCTTTTCTTCGATTCCAGCGATCGGTTGAGAAGCTTTTTCTTTTTCTTTTTCTAACAAACGAATAAACGTTTTAACATCTTGTTTTTGATTATCGTAGATAGTAAACGCAAAGCCCTTCTCTTTCATACCTTGTAACAAATAACAAAGAACACTAATCGATTCTTGTAATTGCTTATTATCGTCACTATCATCTAATATAGAGAAGAACAAATCGTAATCTTCTTGACTCACTTCAAGCATCGCAAGAAGGAGTTCTACCGTCAAATGATCTTGATCGACAACGACAGAATGAATCTGTTCTAATACTCGATTGGTCAAATCAGAACGAATCTGTTTTGATTCTTCTTGACGATCTAACTTATCTAACTCTTGTTTAGCTAAATCTAATATGTATTTCTTAGCATCCATCTCTTTCACCACCCTTATTCTTCTTCACTCTTTGGCTGAGCCAATATCGTAAGGATATCTTTGCCAAAGGATTCTTGTTTTAATGTATATTCATCATCTTTAAGTGTTGTACCATTCTTAACCTGACCAAACTCCAATTCACAAGTTGAAGCTCGCTCTAAAATAGCAGCATCCATACCTTCATGACGCTCCAAGGCTTGTAAAATGTAGAATTGATGATTCAAAAGAGGACGATAGACAAGGGTTGCCAAAGTTTCAGGATCGGTATAAGCCCAAACATCTTCCGTTCCTTCAATTCGATAATGTTGTGTTTTATCCGTTGGAAAATACTCTTTATCTAAATAATAGAAGAACGTATAGAAAGAAGGATACATAGTAGAAGGCATATTCTTAATATCGGATAAGAAATAAGGACTACCTTCCTCATCTAAAGCAAAGAAAAATTTAGGTTCCATATCGTAAGGGAAACCATTGACTTTAGCTTCGTCCTTTAAGTGATTTTGATAATCTTTTTCGATCACTTGCAAACAATTCCAAGCATGGTTCACAAATTGTACATCTTCACTCTTTTCACTACCTTGAAGAGCTTTAATTTGTGTTTTCGCAAGTTTCATAATCTCTGGAACAAACCGATCGTAGTTAGGCTCTAAATTATGTAAAAAAGAAACGATCTCTTCTTGATCATCACTCAAAATACGATTCCAATGATTATTGACTGTCGTATCAAAATTTTCAGCTGTAGCTTCGTCAGTAACGTCTTCTGAAGTAACAGTTTCTTCTTCAAAATCAAGTAATTCTTCTTCTTTTGTTTCCTTTTTAGAAGACTTTTTAGAATAAGTACCATCATCTACTTGATCTAATAACTCACGGTTATGTTTTAATACAGAAAGAAGGCAAGCACATCTCTCTTCATCCGTAATACCCGTCTTTTCCAAAAGATAACGTAGTACATCCGTTTCATAAACGAAATCTTTATCTTTGAACAATTTATCTTCCAATAAGCTTAGTTGTTGTTCTTTTAAGGATTTAGCTTGATATAGAGCATCTCCATAACGCGGATTTTGTCTAACCTGATCTAAATATAAACGAATTTCATCTCTTATCTTAGAAAGTTCCATTCTGACAGAATCAAGTTGAGGAAGATTATTCTTAGCAACATCAAAAGAAATGTCGTAAATATAACGCATCCCATCAAGTTTCGATAATATTTCAGGATCGATAAAAGACGATAATTGTTCTTCTACTTCAATAGGATCCATCTCTAAAAGAGAGCATAGATCACTATCCATCGAACGCTCTGTCTTTTGAAGTTTACCTACTAATTCTTGCATACTTTGATAATCGTCTAAATATGCATTGATTTTTTGAAGTTCTTCACTCAAAAAAAAGTCTAAATCTCTCATCACTAAACAACTCCTCTATTCTACAATAGATTTTATCACAAACAAATCAAAGGAGCAAGAGAAAAAA
>CAZJKO010000046.1:0-6958 GCA_964546995.1 uncultured Muribaculaceae bacterium
CAAGCCCCTTTCCTCTTAAAACCATTTAGAAAGCACTTCTTTTGGAATAAATCCCACGTGATGGTTTACGTCATGTCCATTCTCAAAATAAATGAGCGTAGGAATACTCATTACCCCGTACGTTTGAGCAAGATCTGGATGTTCATCTACGTTCACTTTCACGATAACGACATCACTTTTTTCACGACTCAACTCTTCCAAAACGGGTGCAAGCATCTTACAAGGTCCACACCAATCGGCATAGAAATCGACAAGGACGCGCCCCTTTCCAATAAGTTGATCAAAATTTTCATCTTTCAAATGAATTAACATACTTCTTTCCCTCCTTAACGATACCGATTTAAAACCGTATCGATTCCAACGACATTATCGAGCTTGTTCTTATCGAGCAACTTCTCAATATAATCGACTTTCACAATCTTGTATTTTAGCATAACATCAATCGTCTCAAGATTCAACTGATTGCTATCTTCTTTCCCAACAAATTTCTCAGATACTTGATAAATATCTTGAATAGCTTGATTGGTATTTTGAATAACTTTCGATAAAACAGGGGTATGATCCAAAATTTTAGGAGCCAACTTTGCCTCATTGACAAAATCCAAATTGACGCCAGGTTGTCTTAAGAAAAACAAGACCACAAACACAATCACAAATCCTTCGATGATTCCCAAAACAAAGCCCAATATCTTAGAAGGAATCCCCAAAATGATTGTAAACTTCAAAATCTTTTCGACGATACCCGTCACAGTAATCAAAATATTTAAAAGGACAAGTAACAGACAAAGGACAAGAATAAACGCAAGAAGTTGATATAAAATAATATTGAGAACACTTACCCCTGCAAAACGGCCCGAAAAATGAAAAAAGGGAAACACCGAACTCATCCACGATGCCAAAGGATCCTTAAACTTATAAGCAAGATAAAAGACCAAAACCGTCCCAACCGTCATGACAGTCTGTTTAAAAAAGCCTCGTTTAAATCCAATCACACCAAAGAGCAAAATCATGAGTACAATAACAACATCGATGACATTCATACTACCACTCCATTCTATATCTATAAATATAGTATAACCCAAATTTAGAAAATATGCTATAATTATTTTAACGAGGTGACAAGGATGAACATTGTATTCAAAGTAAGTGAAGAAACCAAACAAAAATTAATCGAATACTATAAAGATAAAAAGCGCGATAAAGAAATTCCCTACGTCGTGTTCCAAGCTCAAGAAGAAGATACTGTCATTACCCTATACGAATCAGGAAAAGTCATGTTTCAAGGAACCAGTGCCGATGTCGATGCGACCATGTGGCGGGAAATCGATGGTAGCGTCGATCCGAGCGTCGAAGCCAAAGTCAAAGAAGAACAAGACAAAAAATACTACTACTGTAATGCCGTCGGTAGCGATGAAGTAGGAACAGGCGATTACTTTGGTCCCATCGTTGTAACCAGTACTTACGTCAAAAAAGAAGACATTCCCTTTTTAGAAAGCTTAGGAATTAGAGATTCCAAAAAAATAGATGATGACAAAATTCGAAAAATAGCTCCCCAAATCGCCAAACAAATTCCCTATCGAAGTATGATTTTAACGAATAAAGAATATAACGAAAAGTATAGCAAAGATCTAAACATGAACAAAATCAAAGCCATTCTCCATAATAAAGTACTTTACCAAATCGTAACAGATTTAAAACCAACACTCGACTACATCATCGTCGATGAGTTTGCAAGAGAAAAAAGATACTACGAATATATCGAAGGAAGTCCCAACATTCAAAAAGGAATAACCTTCATGACCAAAGCAGAAGATAAAAACCTAGCCGTTGCTTGTGCTTCCGTCATTAGTCGCTACATTTTCTTAAAAGAAATGGATAAATTGAGCGATACCATTCATCTTCCTCTTCCCAAAGGAGCAGGTCCCGAAGTCGACAAAATGGGAGAAGAAATCGTTGAAAAATATGGAAAAGAAAAATTAGAAGACATTGCCAAACAAAATTTCAAAAACACAGAACGCATTCTAAAAACAATGTTATTTTAAAAAGAGCCTCGCTTCTTTCAAAGAAACGAGGTTTTCAATCGCCAAAAACTCAATTCATTCCTAAAATAAATAACTCTATCGCACTCTTAGAATCGATATCCCCCTTCTTTATCTTTACATCAATTTGCGAAAGAGCTTGCAAATAATGAATGAGATCTTCTTTCGAATAATCGTAAATCATATCTTTCGTCTTTTGTACACGGTAAGGATGAGAATCGAGCATCTTGGCTATTTCTTCGTTACGATAATGTTCTTCACTAAGAACTTTCACTTGATAAATCAACCGAAATTGATTGGCTAACGTAATTAAAATTTTTAAAGGCTCCACATTTAAAGATAACAGTTCTCGGTAAATAGAAAGAGCTTTTTTCTTATTTTTCGATACAATCGTTTGAATAAAAGCAAAATAGTAAGTATCGCTATCATCGATCGTTTTCGAAACGAGCAAAGAAACATCCTCTTTCGTAATTCGTTTCGTCTCGAGACAATAGAGTTTTAATTTGTTAGCTTCCTGATACACCTTACCCATATCATAACGAACGAGTTCCAACAAAAGAGTAAGCGCCGCATCATCGATTTCATATTCTGCAAATTGACTTTTAGCAAAGGAAGAAACATCGACATCCATCTCGATTATTTGAGCACATTTTTGTAACTGTTTCACCACTTTTTTTCTCGTATCAAGTTTCGAAGTAAGAAAGACGACAATATGATCGGGATTCGGTTGATCCAAGTATTTCATCAAATGAAGTACCGCATCTTCTTCCTTTTTTAAAGCATCACTAGAAAGAAAAGAAGCATTCCAGACCACAATCCATTTCTTTTCTGAAAAAAGCGAATATGTATCTAAATCTTCCATCACTGCATCCAAAGAACCATCCAGTAAATCGTATTCACTTACCATAACGGACTCAAGATGATGACGCTTCCGAATTTCTTCAAGTTTCGTCTGAATAAAGAACGAATCATTCGCTTCGATAACGTAAATAGAAGTCGTCATGATAAATAAAGATCCCTTTTAATATCATAGAAAATATCATCGAGTGATTCTGTCGTCTTTCCTCCCCCTTGGGCAAACGTTTTACTTCCTCCACCCTTGCCAGAGGAACGAGCGGAAACTTCTTTTACAACAAGTCCTGCATCGATAGAATTACTACGAGCAAGGAAAGTCGCTTGACCATCATCGTGAACCAAAGCAAAAAGAATAAACCCAGGCCCCGTCATACGATTTAAAAGAGCATCCATCATCTGTTTCAATATAGGAATCTCGATATCTTGCACCTTGACAAGTAAAACTTGAATTCCCTTTACTTCCTCCACTTGTGCTAAATAGCCATCAAGTTGAGATAAAGCAATCTTTTCTTTCTCCTCTAAATAACGCTTTTCTAAATCTTTTACTTCCATTTGCATATAAGAAAGCTCATTACGATTCCGAATAATATCTCGATAAGAAGTCGGCTTATCGTGATCGATCATCGCATCGAACGTTAAAGCAATATGTTCTTTCTTCGCTTTCTCGACAAGATCTTTTGCTTTCCTCAAAAGACGAACCATCTCATCATTGTAAGGTTTGATGACATCAAAAAGACAAGCTTCAAGTTGACTTCCCGTAGAAGCCTCAATTCGATAAACATTACTTCCCTTCGACTCACAAGATAAAATAGCAAACGAAGAAATATCTCTCGTATTATGGACGTGTGTACCACCGCAAAGCTCTAAACTTTCCCCAATGCGAACAACTCGAACGACATCTTTATATTTTTCACTAAATAGTGCCATAGCCCCCATCTCTTTCGCTTTAGCAAGAGGCATTTCTTCAATAATCGTCGTTAAAGAACTATGGATAATGTCGTTAACTCGTTCCTCGACCAATAAAAGATCTTCTTCTTGTATCTTCGAAGAATACGTAAAATCAAAACGAAGACGGAACTCATCAACATAACTACCTGCTTGATGAATATCGTGACTTAACACTTCTTGAAGAACATACTGAAGAATGTGAACAGAACTATGATGATGTTCGATCATTTCCCGTCTTTCACGATCAAGCACCAAATCACAATCATCTTTCATTTTGATTTTCCCTTCAAGTACTTGAACATGATGAATATGTTGACCATTTGGTCCCTTAAAAACAGATAGAACACGAGCTTTAAAATGTTTACCAGTAATCGTACCCGTATCGCTCACTTGACCACCACTAAGAGCATAAAAACAAGTCTTTTTCAATATCACATACCCATCGTGATCAAGTTCTTTCACCAAATCATCACCATCGATCAAACCAATCACACTGCTCTTTAACTCGTATGTATCGTATAAAAAGACGGAATCTTTCTTAAAGTTCAAGAGGGCTTCTTTTTGACTAGCCATAGCACTAGTACCCTTATGACTCTTCTTCGCTAACAGTTTCTGCTCTTCCATATATTGATCAAACTCAGAACGAGAAACATGATACCCCTTTTCTTCTAAATACTCTTCGGTAAGTTCAAACGGAAACCCATAAGTATCGTAAAGCGTAAAAGCATCTTTTCCCCGAATCGTTTTATCTTTTGCTTCTTTCATCAAAAAGGCAAGACGCTTTTCTCCCGCTGCAAGAGTCGTATGAAATAACGTTTCTTCTTCCAAAACAAGCGCTTTTACCCGACCCATTGTATCGAGAAGATAAGGATAAGCCCCTTTCATCGTATCGACAACTTGATCGACAAGTTGATAAAGAAACGGTTCATCAAAGCCAAGCTTTCTTCCGTAACGAACACTTCTACGTAAAAGACGTCTAAGAACATATCCACGCCCCGTATTCTCAAAAATCGCCCCATCACTAAGAGCAAAAGTAATAGCCCGAATATGATCCGCAATAACTTTAAAAGACATTTCTCCACCGTAGATAACACCACTCATCTCCTCGATTCGACGAATAATTGGTGTAAACAAATCCGTATCGAAATTACTATCGACCCCCTGAAAAATCGTACACCATCTCTCAAGGCCCGCCCCAGTATCGATATTTTTATGAGGAAGCTCTTTATACTTTTCTCTCGGAACAGAAGGTTTGGCATTGTATTGACTAAACACATTATTCCAAATTTCGACGAATCGTTCCTGTTCTTCGTCTTTCTTAAAATGTTCTAATGCTTTTCCATCGGGATCGTATTTTTCCCCACGATCAAAGAAAATTTCACTATCAGGACCACATGGACCTTCACCGATTTCCCAAAAGTTTTCATCTAACTGAATCAAATGATCCTCGGAAACCCCAAGAGATAACCACTTACGATACGCATCCTCATCGTGTGTATAAACCGTCATGTAAAGTTTTTCAAGTGGAATATCAAACCATTTTTTACCCGTCAAAAGTTCAAAAGCAAATTCGATTGCTTCGTCTTTAAAATAATCGCCAACCGAAAAATTTCCCATCATCTCAAAAAACGTTTGATGACGCTTCGTCACTCCCACATTTTCTATATCGTTCGTACGAATACACTTTTGAATACTAACAATTCTCTTATGATCGGGAACTTCACTACCATCAAAATATTTCTTTAGTGGCGTAACCCCAGCATTGATCCATAATAAACTATTATCATTAACAGGTATCAAAGATGCACTTTCTAAAATAGAGTGTTCTTTACTAGTAAAGAATCGTAACCACATCGACCGAATTTCTTCATGAGTCATTTTTTTCATTTAAGATCCCCTTCTTTCATCATAATCTCTTTCACATCTTGCTCTAATTTTTCTAATGTCGTATTTTCTAAACAATAACGAAATGCATCGTAATTGTCGAGTGCTGTCTCGGTAATATGATTCCGTTGAGCTTCTGTCATACCATCATCAAAATGATCGCGATGAACACGAATCAATAAAGCATCTGGATATACGTTTAAAATCTCAGAAATCTCCATTGGCAAACGAACATCAGCCACAAGAATCACATCGAAGAAATGAGAAAGCACTTCCATATCTTCTAGTAAACGCCGAATAAAGAAATAAGGCTTCCCTAACTTTTCTCGAATGATATCAGTCCCTAATTCTTGAAGAAGTGTCCTAGGTTTCGTCTCTTCTCTTCCATCCCAACCAAAATAATCCTTAGCAAAGTGCTTAATGTAGTTACCAATATGCATAACGCATGCTTTCTTACCATTTATTTCATAATGCTTCACAAAATAATTTGCTGTCGTATCCTTCCCATGACGAGCTTTCCCACTAATCAAATAAACTTTCATATTTCCTCCTATAATAAGAAAAGACCAAATATCGGGAGTGCAAAAAAGCACGGTACCATCCCAACTTGGTCTTAATTCGGATAACGGCTTCCACCGATAAAACTAAGAGTTTGCTTTCATCATACCATCTTACTAAGTCTCACCACCCTTAGCTCTCTCAAAAGAAAAGTACCATTACTCTTTCTCCATCACTGCTTTATAACATAACTATCATATCAAAAACAATAGAAAAATACAATCACAAATTTAAATTTATAGTGAAATACTATTTATCAATCATAACAACCGCCCGCGCACCGCAGGTCGTATACGTCGTGTTGAGGTTGTACACGATGCCGCTGTAATTCACGTGCACCGCGCTCGTCGCGAGAGACGAATAAGCCGACATGGTCCAATATCCATAGTTCTTTCCGTATTCTCCTCCTGTTATGTTCACGGCTCCTCCATAACTTGTTGAATCATATAAATAATTGTTCATCCAATTGGGACATGATTTCTGTGAACTTGTACATCCTAAGCCATTTGCTTCTTGGACAGTAATCATTCGGGCTTTTCCTGTTCGGCTCGATAGTGTATACTTATTTGTCGTACATTCCATATAAGTGCATCCCGTAAACGCATTTGTTTTAAATGTTGTACTTCCCATCGTATACGTTTGATCCTTGACATTCGTCCATCCTTTTGTTGCAT
>CAZJKO010000047.1:0-6500 GCA_964546995.1 uncultured Muribaculaceae bacterium
TAGCAAAGGTTACGAAGCCATCTCGCGACAGATCATCGATATTTTAGAGCAAAAAATACTAAATTAACTTGCATATTAAAAAAAAACTTGCTATACTAATGACGCAAGTGAATTACTATGGTTTAAAGGAAACCATGGCGGAAGGAGAGAAAAAGTATGAAAAAAGGAATTCATCCAGAATTTCGTGATACGAAAGTTGTTTGTGCTTGTGGAGAAACATTCATGACAAAATCAAACAAAGATGAAATTATGGTCGAAGTTTGTTCAAAATGTCATCCATTCTATACGGGAAAACAAAATAGAACGTCGAAGACAGGTCGAGTTGATAAGTTCAACAAAAAATATGGATTTGCCAACGAATAAAGAGGAAAACCTCTTTTTTTATTGCTCTAAAGCGATTTTCCCCTCGAATAACGATTGAATTTGTTGGTGTAGCCAGTCCAGATTAAAGTTGGAACTAAACTCTCTTTGATAATGCTTACTAGCAAGGTCTTCTGTGTATTGAGAAAGGGGAATGAGTTGAAAGTTTTGATAATTATGTTCAAAATGATTGACGATGGGAACCAGTTTCATATTTTCAATGGATACTTCTTTCGTATCTTTCGAATAGATAATATCGAGATTGACGATACCTCCAATTTGATACATATTGGTAAAATCAACAGAAGCCCGATCGACATCAGCAGTAGCAGAAACAAAATTACCTAACGAGTAAAAGACAACAGTCTGTTTCCCATCGTCATTAGTAAGAACGTCCATCGTCTGAAGACAATGAGAATGGTTTCCAATAATTAAATCGACTCCAAGGGAATTCAAAAGTTGGGAAGCTTCCTGTTGAATAGCATTGATTCGATAAGTAAACTCATTTCCCCAATGCATGGCTACAATGACAAAATCGGCAACGTCTTGTGCCATACGTACATCGTTGATAAGCATCTCCTTATGTATATCATCAAATACTCTAGCATCATTTAAAAACGTTTTCACCATGAAACGATGTTGTTCATCTGGAGCAATATTCGTATCGTACGTATAAGCAAGAAGTGCTATTTTAATCCCATTCTTTTCTAAAATAGTATATGGTGTTTGTTCATTTTCATTTGTATACATGCCAACCGGAATAATATTAGCATCATTTAAATAGGTAACCGTATTAATAATTCCTTGATAGGAACGATCAAAACTGTGGTTATTAGAAAGCGTCATAACATTAAACCCAACAATAGCAAGCTGATCGGCAACTTCCTTAGGCGCATTAAAAGAAAAGGCTACCCCACTGACTCCTAGTTCACTTCCCCCAATCGGAACCTCTTGATTTCCAATAACAAAATCCCCTTTTAAATACGGTTTAACGGAATCGAAATAAGTCCCAAATTGATAGTGATCAAGAGCATCGTAAAATGGTTGCTCAAACAAAAGATCACCTGTAAAAGCAAGGGATACCCGCGAAATCGGATCGTTTTCCTCCTCATTAGAAACAACTTCCTTTTCTTTCGAAGTACAACCAACTCCCAAAAAAGAAATAAAAATAAAAATCCATAACAAACACCTTTTCATAAAAGTCCTCCTATTTTTATTTTATCATATATTTTGAAAAAACGAGACATGTTATGATATAATGAGTAAAAGAGAAAGAGGGAATAATATGAATATAGGAATTGCTTGTGATCATCGCGGATATCCATTAAAAGAAAAACTAAGTATTTATCTTTATAAAAAAGGATACAACATTATTGATTTTGGAACGTCTTCCAAAGAAAAAGTCGATTATCCCGACTATGCTTTTATGCTCAGTGAAGCAGTGGTGGATAAAACAGTCGATTTAGGTATTGCCATTTGTGGAAGTGGCATTGGTATATCGATTGCGTGCAATAAAGTAAAAGGGATTCGTTGTGCAAAAGTAGATACGCCAAAGGAAGCAAAGCTAGCGCGTCTCGACAACAATGCCAACATTATCTCATTAAATGGAACGATGTCGACCTATAAAGCCAAAGATATTGTCGATGTGTTTTTAAAAACCCCTTTTTCCGGATTAGAACGACATCAACAACGAATCGATAAAATAGAATCATATGAAAAGAAAAATCGCAAAAGAAAAAAGAAAGAAGGAACGATCGATGAGTGCTAAATTTTTTCTTTATATCATCGTAACGATTCTAGTCATATGGTCAATGGATGCGGTAAACATCAATCAAATTTTCAAAAAAAACAAAGTAAATCAAGCTCGCATGTTCTATCTATTATTAGGCCTTTCGATGATTTACTTAATCACTAACTTTTTATTCGACATCTTTACTTCGTCAAAAATTTTTTAAATAGAGTATAAAATCCACCAAGATGAGCCAAACTTTTATTGAGGTGGAAAAATGAAAAAAACGCTAAAATTAAAACCTTATGTTTTACCAAGTATCTATTTAGTTGCTGTAATATTGTTAGTGGTAGGAATCTTTTTTACAACAGTAAAAATGACGCCAGGTGAAAATCAGGAAGAAATTACGTATGTATCGAATGCCATTTTAGGAAAAACCATTCCTGTTGTAAACACCGATACCAAATTAATTCGTCCATACACCAATCAAGAAGTAAAACTCTCAAAGTACTTCTATGACTATCAAGATGAAAAAGAAAGACAAGAAAGTTCCCTCATCTATCATGAAAATACGTATATGCAAAACTCTGGAGTAGATTTTGTTTTGGGAGAACCATTCGATGTCGTAGTAGTCTTAGATGGTCAAGTCGTAAATGTAAAAGAGGATGAATTATTAGGAAAAACCGTAGAAATTAGACATGATAACGAAATAATCAGTGTCTACCAAAGTCTCGGTGAAGTAACAGTAAAAAAAGATGATATGGTAAAACAAGGAGACATCATTGGAAAAACAGGGACCAATAATTTAGATGCAAAAGAAGGAAATCATTTACATTTTGAATTATTTATCAAAGGCGCCGTTGTCGATCCAGAAGAATACTTTGATAAAGCATTAAATGAACGTTAAACTGCGATTTTCGTAGTTTTTCTTTGCCAAAATCCCGTTCTTTTTATTCATAATTAAGAAAAGCAAATTATATACTGAAGTAGAAAAGAGGGATTCATTTGCAAAGACAAATCAAAGAACGAGTTCTAGAAGAAGCAACACACATCTTAAAAACCAAACAAACGATTCGCGAACTAGCGAAAGAATATCGACGAAGTAAAAGTAGTGTTCATCACGATTTAAACGTAAAATTAGAACAAATCGATAAGGACAAATATCACCAAGTAAAAGAATTATTTCAAGAACACATCGAAATAAGACATATAAGAGGTGGACTAGCTACAAAAGAAAAATATCGAAAATGGAAAAAAGCATAAAAGAAAGAGAATAATTATTTTCATTTCGTAAATACTAATAAGGAAAACCGGGGTGAAAATATGAAAGATATAGGAATTGATTTAGGAACAGCAAATGTATTAATTTACATCAAAGGAGAAGGTGTTGTCTTAAATGAACCGAGTGTTATTGCCATCGATAATGAAACAAAACAAGTAGTAGCAGTAGGAAAAGAAGCGTTTGAAATGATTGGAAGAACACCTGGAAAATTAAAGGCAATCAAACCGATGAAAGATGGTGTCATCGCAGACTTTGAAATGACAGAAGTCATGCTAGATCAATTTATTAAAAAGATAAAATGTAAAGGCAAAATAACCAAACCTAGAATTCTAATTTGCTGTCCATCGAATGTAACACAAGTAGAAAAAAATGCCATTCGCGAAGTAGCAGAACGTGCGGGAGCAAAACGTGTTTATTTGGAAGAAGAACCAAAAGTAGCCGCAGTAGGAGCAGGATTAGAAATCGATAAACCGACAGCCAATATGGTCATCGACATGGGTGGAGGTACCACAGATATTGCAATATTATCCTTAAATGGTATTGTAACGAGTTCCTCTGTTCGAATTGCTGGTAATGTCTTCGATCAAGATATCATTAAATATATCAAAGACAAATACAAACTACTAGTAGGAGAACAAACGGCAGAAAGCATTAAAAGAACAATTGGTAATGTCAATCAACCCAACAAGAAACACACGATGGAAGTGAAAGGAAGAGATTTAATAACAGGTCTTCCTCATACCATCACGATCAATGCGGAAGAAGTAAATGAAGCCTTAAAAGAAAGCGTCGATAAAATCGTAAAATGTGTCAAAAACGTCTTAGAAACGACACCGCCAGAACTAGCAAGTGACATTGTCGATAAAGGAATTGTCTTAACTGGTGGAGGAGCTATGATTGAAGGGTTTCCTCAATATTTTGAAAAAGAATTAAAAGTACCAGTATTTTTAGCAGAATCCCCACTAACCTGTGTGGTCGAAGGTTGTGGTATTTTACTAGATAACATAAAACAATTGGAAAATGAGAACCGCTGATGTAAACCAGACGGTTTTTCTTTGCTTTTCTTAGAAATATGTTATAATTTACTTAGAAAAGAGGTCGTTTTCTATGTTCGAAAAAGAAATAACAAATGTAATTATCATTACTTTAACAACGTTTCTTTTCAGTGCATTTATCATGCCTTTAATGAAACGAATTGCCAAACACATTGGAGCCATCGATGTCCCACGTCAAGATGAAGACAATCGCCACATTCACAAAGAACCCATTCCCAAACTAGGTGGCGTTGGCATTTTCTTGAGTTTTTTATTAGGATATATGCTCTTTGGTGTCCATAGTATTCAAATGAATGCCATTCTAATTGGTAGCTTTATTATTGTCTTAACAGGCCTCATCGATGATATAAAATCACTAAGAGCGTCTCAAAAACTAATTGGCCAATTAGCAGCAGCATTCGTCATCGTCTTTTATGGTAAAATACTGTTAAACGATGTCACAGCATTCGGTTTTGCCTTCGATTTCGGCCTATGGTCATACCCACTTACGATTTTATTTATCGTTGGATGTATCAATGTAATTAATTTGATCGATGGATTAGATGGCTTAAGTGGTGGAATTACATCGATATTTTATCTAACGATTGGAATCATTGCCTTCTTCCAAGGAAGATATGGAACATTAGAAATGACCTTAGCTTTTATCATGTTAGGATCGACCCTTGGTTTTTTACTCTATAATTTTTATCCAGCTCAAATTTTTGCGGGCGATTGTTCCATGTTCATGGGCTTTATCATTGCCATAATCTCGCTCTTAGGATTCAAAGGAACAGCATTAACTTCCCTATTCGTACCACTAACGATTTTAGGAATTCCAATATTGGATACCTTTTTTGCAATCATTCGAAGAGTTCTCAAAAAACAACCTCCCTTCCAAGCTGATCGTGGTCATTTACATCACCAATTGTTAGGTATGAACTTTTCGCATCGAAATACGGTATTAATTATTTATGGAATCAACATTCTCTTTGCTTTAGCCTCAATTTTCTACCAATTAAAAGATCCTTTGATGGGTAAAATTTTGTATATTATATTATTCTTAATTGTATTATGGTTTGTTTTAACGACCAGTATCATCAGTGACAAAAGTCCTGAAGCAATGAAGACATTAGAGACCAAAGTAAAACAAACAGTCAAACGTAAGACGAAAACCACTCACAAAGAAACGAACAAAAAGCACTCGAAGTAGAGTGCTTTTAAAATTTTGTGTATCAGTAATCAACAATCTCGATAAAATAAGTATAATCGTTACAACTTAAGCAATTAGAATATAGAAAAGATTGGAAAATTATGGTAAAATAGTATCAGAAAATAAAGGGAGGGATAATGTGATAAATTTCATTATTTGTGAAGATAATCAAGTATTTGCTAATAATGTAAAAAAGATTGTAACAAATTATATGATGAATTTTGATATCGAATATGATTGTAAAGAATTTTCAGGGTATAATGACGAATTTCGCAAAATAGCAGAAGAAGATACCATTGGATTTAAAATTTATCTATTAGATATCAAAACAGATCAAGGATCAGGTTTGGATGCTGCTAGAATGATTAGAGAAGAATTTGATGATTGGGTATCCATTATTGTCATCATTACCTCGTTTAATCAATATCGATACGAAGCATTAGGCAATCGTCTTTATTTAATGGATTTTATAAGTAAATTAGACAATTGTGAAGCAAATATCAAAAAAGTATTAGAACGATCAATGAAACATTATAATAAACGTTACAAAAGTCTAAATTACGAATACAACCATACGATGAAGAAAATAGAATTTAGACATATTATTTATATTGAAAAAGAACAAGATAGTAAACGCTGTATTATAAAAACAACATATGGAACCCATCTTATCCCTAAAACATTAAAAGACACATTAAAATTATTGGATGAAAGATTTGTAAAAATACACAAAAGTATGATAGTGAATACAGATTATGTTGTAGAATATCGAAACGAAGAAAATAAAATTATTTTTAAAAATGGGGAGGAAACAACATTAGTTGCAAGAGGTAAAAAGAAGGAGTTGAAAGAAAGTGCGAGAACTATGGGAACTGCTAACTAAAA
>CAZJKO010000048.1:0-6267 GCA_964546995.1 uncultured Muribaculaceae bacterium
GTGTATGCGAAAATAGGTCATTGCCAATAATTTTTTTTTACAATTTTTTATTTATGTAAAAGAATAAATAATATAGTAAAATAGGTTGAAATACCTATTTTTATTTTGCTATAATAAAATTGGTGATTAGAATGGATTATAAATTAACAACGCGAAATGAAAAAGAAACAATTGAGTTTGCTCAAAATATAGAATCAGAAAAATTTCCAAATATGGTAATTTGTTTAATAGGAGATCTAGGTAGTGGAAAAACGATCTTTACAAAAGGATTTGCTCATGCCTTAGGAATTGAAGAAACAGTAACTTCGCCTACTTTTAATATAATAAAAGAATACACAACAGGAGAATTAGCTCTTTACCATATGGATGTATATCGATTAGATGGAAATACAGACGAATTAGGAATCGAAGAGTATTACGATAAAGGTGGCGTAACCATTATTGAATGGGCAGATACAATACAAGATAAATTACCAAGTGAACGTCTTGAAATCAAATTTAAAGTCATTGACGAAAACACAAGGTTAATTGTCTTAAACCCAATCGGAAGAGCGTATGAAGACATCTGTGAGGCCGTATTATGAAAACCCTATATATCGATACATCATCAAACTATTTATATACAGCAGTAGTATCGAATGATCAGTTGTTAGGACAGTTAAAAATTAAGTTAGATAAGGAATTATCTATTTTTACTTTACCCAAAATAAAAGAATTATTAGAAACAGTCTCTCTCGAACCAAATGAAATCGATCAAATCATGGTTGTAGATGGACCAGGATCATTTACGGGAATTAGAATAGGAATGACTATAGCCAAAACTTATGCCTGGGCCTTAAATAAAAAGCTAATTACAATTTCCAGTTTAGAAGCAATGAGCGTATCGGAGAAAGGATACGACTTTCTAGTACCAGTCATTGATGCAAGACGCGATTACGTATATTGTGGAATTTATGATAAAGAAAACAAAGTAGTTTTACATAATGCCCATCGGAAAATAGAAGAATTACAAAAGGAATTAGATAGAATACCAGGCGAATACATGATTATTACGAATCAAGAATTAAACTTAATAGGAAAAAAAGTATCTTATGATCCTGATTTATTCAAAATAGTACAAACTTATAAACATCGAACTGGAATAAATCCTCATCTAGCAGAGCCAAACTATTTGAAAAAAACAGAAGCGGAAGAAAGTTTAGTGGCATGATCAAAGAATTAACAGCTGTAGATTTAGAAAGTAACGTATTTAAAGAAACTTTTGCCCAATACACAAAATACAGCCAAACAAAGAATCCCTTTATCCACTGTATTGGATATGTCATTCATGACAAAATATATGGAATCTTGATTTACGCAATCATGTACGATCGCGCAGAACTAGAACAAATTGAAGTAATAAAAGAAAAACGAAATCAAAATATTGCCTCAATGATGATAGAGTATTTCCTGAAAAAGTGTACTGATGAGAACGTAAAAAGCATTACATTAGAAGTAAGAGAAGACAATGTTCCCGCCATAAAACTATATCAGAAATATGGATTTAAACTTTGTGCTGTAAGAAAGAATTACTATCACGGAAAAGATGGCATTTTGATGGAGAAAGAAGTGATAAAATGAAAGACATTTACATCTTAGGAATAGAAAGTAGTTGTGATGAAACTAGCTGCGCCATTGTGAAAAACGGTCAAGAAGTAAAGTCTTGTATTGTATCGAGCCAAATAGATATTCATAAAGACTATGGAGGAGTTGTTCCAGAAATCGCTAGTAGACAACATATCAAAAATATTACGATTGTGATTGAAGAAGCATTAAAAGAAGCAAATATTCAAATGGAGGAAGTCGATGCCATTGCCATCACATATGGTCCTGGTTTAATTGGCTCACTACTAGTTGGTCTAGAAGCAGCCAAAACCTTAAGCTACCTTTATCAAAAACCCTTAGTCCCTGTTCATCATATCAAAGGACACATCTTTGCTAATAATTTAGTAAAACCAATGGTATTTCCACTAATTGCCCTAGTAGTAAGTGGAGGCCATACCGAACTCGTTTTGATGAAAAATCCATATTCTTACGAAAAGTTAGGTGGTACGTTAGATGATGCCGTAGGGGAGTGTTATGATAAAGTCGCTCGTGTTATCGATCTTGGCTATCCCGGTGGCCCTTTAATCGACCAATTAGCAAAACAAGGCAGACCAACATACGAATTGCCAAGTCCTTTAAATGATGGAAGCTATAACTTTAGTTTTAGTGGCTTAAAAAGTGCTGTTATCAATTTATCGCATAAATTAAAACAAAAAAATGAACCAATCAATAAAGCAGATTTAGCAGCTTCATTTCAAAAAGTTGTTGTCGACACCCTTGCAAAAAAAACAATGAAAGCATTAGAAGATTACAATATTGATAATTTAATTGTTGCTGGAGGTGTCGCAGCGAATAATGGTTTACGGACCGAATTGACCAATCTATGCAAAGAAAAAAATATCAATCTATCAATTCCACCTATTGAAGTATGTACAGATAATGCTGCCATGATTGCAGCAGCAGGATATTTTGCATATTTAAACAAAGAACAAGCAGATTTAACATTGAATAGTAAATCAAATGACGAATTAAAATAAAGGAGAAAAATATGAAATGTATCTTATTGTGTGCAGGATATGCCACAAGACTTTTCCCATTAACGGAAAACTTTCCCAAAGCATTATTAGAAATTGAAGAAGGAAAACCACTATTAGATTATATCTTAGAAGAGGTAAATACCATTGAGGAAATTGATGAAATATACTGTATAACAAATAATCGCTATTTTCCACATTTTAAAAAATGGCAAGAATCCAAAAGCAATAAAAAGAAAATTACAGTCATGAATGATCAAACAAATAGCAATGATGATCGGTTAGGTGCAATCGGTGATATCAAATATACGGTCGATCAAATGAAGATTGAAGATGATTTACTAATTATAGCGGGGGATAATTTATTTAATTATGCACTAAAAGACGTCGTTACTTACTATCAAAGCAAAAAATCCCCAGTTGTTTGTGGAAAAGAAATTAGCGATAGAGAATTGTTAAAGCGTTTTGCTGTTGCAACTGTGGATAAAGACAATAAATTAATTGAACTTGTGGAAAAACCACAAGAACCAAAAAGTAACATTGCTGTATATGCAACATATCTTTATCCGAAAGAAGTAATTCCTATGATTGAAACTTATTTAAAAGAAGGCAATAAAAAAGATGCTCCAGGATATTTAGTAGAATACTTATATAAAAGAACACCTGTCTATGTTTATTCTTTCCAAGGAGAATGTTTTGACGTAGGAACGCATGAAAGCTTAAAAGAAGTAAGAGAATTATATAGAAATTAGAAGCTCAGTTGGAGCTTTTTTTATTTTACCAAAATAAATAATAGAATTATAACTATATAGATTAGAATCTTTCCATATAATAAAGAGAAAGGAGAGAATAATATGGACTATAAATGATAAAGATAAAAATAAGAATAAGAATTGCATACAAAAGTACATTATATGCTGTAAAAACAATGCAGGAAAACCAGAAATGACTGGATTAACTAAAGCCATTGCTCCAATGAACAAACCACAGACGAATAAAAATAATAGAATCAAAAAAAATAGATTGCATTTTATGGTTTGATATGCATAAAAAAGAACAAACCAAGAGGTCTGCTCTAAAAAACTTTAAACATTAAATACTTTTCCGGTACTTGCTTTGCCTTCTATGCTTTGATGTTATAATAAACGTTCCCACAATTGTGGTAGCAATGGTAACACTTACTATATAAAACAGTCTTTTGTTTTTCTTTTCTTTTGTTACATCTACATTGTTTTCTTGATTTTGATTACTATTTTCAGATTTTAATTCTTTATAGGATAAAACATATCTTCCTAGGTTCCTTGTGGATATTTCGATGTTGTTTCCGTTTTGTACATAATCAACTTCTTTTGTTTTATTATCTTCTGTGATTTCATATATACGAATAAAATCTTTAAATTGATTTAATTCAAAACTTATTTTTATTGGACTTGATGTTGATATAGTTATTCTATTAGAATCATTATTAGCAAAATATACATCATAATACTCGCTTAAGTCACCAAATTTCTTTTTTAACGCTACATCTACTTCGAAAGTTTTCACTTGTATGGTTCCTGTATCTTTTATTTCATTTAGTGGTACATCAATCGTTAAACTATTTATATTGAGTCTTTTATATTTAGTGTTTGTTGGTTTATTTTCAATTTCATTAGAATTATTTAATGTTTCTTGATTATTTCCACTATTTGGTTTGTTATGCTCTGAATTGTTTGGATTTCCAGGCTTTACATTTCCATTTGGATTGTCAAAATTGCCTGAACTATCTCCTGTTTCATCCTTAAAATCATTTATTTTAGCAACTAATTTGCCAATATTTCCAACTTTATCATAAAATACTATTTCATAACTACCATTTTTAGTAAACTCATAGATTCCAATCCCTTCAGCATATGTTATTTCTTCACTTGGATTGATAACTGTTACGACTACTTTATCACCATGTTTTTCATATTTTAATTCTGCTGTTGGAGGTTCTATATCAATCCATGATACAGAGACCTTTTTTGTACCTATATTTCCTGCAACATCTCTAAATTCAAAAGTAAATTCTCCATTTTGAGTGAACGTGTAACTTGCTTTTCCGTCATTATTTATTACTGTTACATCCTCTTTATCAAATTCCAATCGTGCTGTAACCTGTTGATTTGTTTTTTGTGTGATATCATAAAACACCATTGCTTCTGGCGTTGTTTGATCAATCCAATTTACAGTTGCTGTTGCTTCTCCTGCATTTCCAGCTCTATCTACAAATTCAAAAGTGTAACTACCATTTTGTCTAAAAATATGAATAAAAGGACTAACATTTCCTATAGTATTTCCATCAATATCTTTTACATAACCACCTTCGTCAATAGTTAAGCCTTCTAAGACATTTCCAGAAATATCAATTACCTTTCCATCGGCATTTTCGCGATATTTATCAATACTTGTAACAATGATATCTTCGCTTGGATTTAAAGTAGCAAAGACAGAACCATTTGTAGAAGTTCTTACATCATATTCAATGGTTGCCGTTGGAGCTTGTTTGTCAATCCAATTTACCGTTGCTGTTGCTGTTCCAGTCTTATTGGTATCATCATCTATAAATTCAAAAGTAAAGCTGCCATTTTCTGTAAATGTGTAAGTATCATTTCCATCATTATTTGTAATTCTTACATTATCTGAACTTTTATTGATGAGTCTTGCTACAACTTTTCCATTGGTTGGCTCTGTTGTACTGTAGCCAATTCCAGCTGTTGGTCGAGGCTCTTTGGTCAAATCTTGGTAAAAATTAATTCCTCTTAGATTAATAGAAGTATTAGCAGAACTAAAAGTAATACGTACACTTGAAACTTTTTGTGTAAATGTACTTCTTACATCAAAAACCTGTTTATCCTTTAATGCATCACTTACACTGTTATCCGCTGTTGAATATGTAAAATTACTCCATGGTGAATACTTTTGATTCTTATTTGCTTCATTATATATTGTAGCTTTAGTAAATCTTCCATCATTTCCATTAGTTGGCCCAGGAATAAATTCTACAGCAGACAAATAGATTGGTTTTGCAAATCTAATTACTATATATTTTTCCCCAGGAGTACTTCTCCAATAATTATTATAGTTACCATTGATTGCATATACTGCTGGATTGACTTGACTACCAGCGTCAACAATACTTAAATGAGAAACCGGAATATATCTTCTACTATCGGTTTTAGTATCTTGTGTAAAACTAAATTCAATTGGAGAACTAAATTTTTTATTGCTCATTGAACGCATACGAACTTGAACAACTTTATTTCCTGTTAAATCTGGAGATTGTTCAGCATAGGAAGTCCATTTTTCTGGCCAAGTGCCATCCTCATTTTTTAAACGCCATTCCATATCTAAATTAGCATCAACAATTCTGTTTTCCAAATCGTTTCCATAGACTGCTGTTGGCCATGCATGATCAATAATATCAATCGTATTAACTACATCTGAACCAGTTATTTTTAATTTAATGTCATTGGTAGGTGTAATACTTAGAATTTCTTCTTCACTTAATTGAATCATATGATTGATTGTCTTCGCCGAATAAGTTTTTCCACCATCCAAACTATAAGATAATTCGAAGTCATAATCTCTATAAGCTTGATCAATCATTATTTTTCCAGCATTTTCT
>CAZJKO010000049.1:0-6258 GCA_964546995.1 uncultured Muribaculaceae bacterium
TATCTCCTGCTAAGATGCGAATATAGTTCATTCGTATTTTACCAGAAACGTGAGCTTCCACAATGTGTCCATTTTCTAGTTGAACTTTGAATTTACCACCTGGTATCACTTCTTGAACTTTTCCTTCAATTTCAATTGTATCTTCTTTAGCCATCTTTTCACTCTCCTGTCAATATTCGGTATCCATCTTTGGTTACTACTACTGTGTGTTCAAAATGAGCTGATGGACTTTGATCGATTGTTTCGATGGTCCAGTCATCGTCTAGTACACAAATATCTGGACTTCCTAAGTTTAACATTGGTTCTACAGCGATGACCATGCCTTCTTTGAGAAGGGGTCCTGTTCCTTCCATACCATAATTTGGTACATCTGGTGCTTCATGAAGCGAAGTTCCTACACCATGTCCTACCAATTCTTTTACTACACCTAAATGATGTTTATCTGCATAGCTTTCTACGGCATGACCAATATCGCCAATTCTGTTGCCTGGCTTTACCTGGGCAAGCCCTTCGAACAATGCCTTTTGGGTATGTTCTAGAAGATATTTTTTTTCTTCGCTTAGTTCTCCAATTCCGTAACTCCATGCAGAGTCACCATGGTAACCTTTGTAACATGCACCAATGTCGATTGATATAATATCCCCATTTTTTAATTTTGTATCACTTGGTATTCCATGGACTACTTGTTCGTTGATCGAAGTACAAATCGATCCTGGGAAACCATCGTATCCCTTAAAAGAAGGTGTTGCTCCTTGACTTCTTATGAAATCTTCTGCAAGACGATCTAATTTCATCGTCGTCATTCCTTCTTTTAAGTAAGGGATTAGATACTTATGGGTACGGTATACAATGTTGCCTGCTATTTTTAAGAGTTCAATTTCTCTATCACTTTTGATACTTATCATTGTTTTCCTCTTTTTTTATGTCGTTTGATCTTTGAAGTTACTATTTTTTCGATTTGCTTTTTGATCTCTTCTTCGTTTTGATTGGCATCAATTTCAAAGAGACATCCTTTGTTTCGATAATAATCAATTAGTGGATCAACGTTATCGAGATACGTTTGGTAACGTACTTCAAACGATGCAATATTATCGTCACTTCTCTGATACAAATGACCTCCGCATGTATCGCAAGTCGATTCTTCTTTTGGGGCATGTTCTAAACAATTGATGTTATAAACTTTGCCACAGTTTTCACAAACTCGTCTTCCGATAATGCGACGTTTTAATAATTCCTCTTCGATTCGAAAGAGAATTACATAAGTTGTTGTCTTGTTTGTTTGGATTTCTTCTAGTTTCTTTGCTTGATCGATGTTTCTTGGAAATCCATCTAAAATATAACCATTTTTGCAATCTTCTTGTTTTAATCGTTCTTCTAGTAGTTGATAGACAATCTCATCTTTCACTAATTCTCCAGTCGACAGTACTTCTCTTAGGTAGTATGCTAACTCATCATCTTCTTTCACTTTCTCTCTTAACAGATCTCCTGTCGAAATGTGTGATAGATGAAGTTTTTCTTTTAAATATTTAGCATGAGTTCCTTTTCCTGCAACAGGGGGAGCTAGAAATACGACCGCTTTCATCGTCTTGTATAACCTTTTTTGTAACTTCTCGTTAATAAACTTCCTTCTAGTTGTTTATACGTTTCTAGAGCAACACCAACGACGATTAACAGTCCAGTACCTCCGATTGTTACACTTGCATCTAACTTCGATACCATTCCAAATAGTATTGGAAGTCCGGCAATGATCACTAAGAAGGTGCTTCCTACAATCGTCAACTTACTTAATACTTTACTAACATAGTTTTCGGTATCTTTACCTGGTCTAATTCCTGGTATGTAACCTCCATTGTTTTGTAAGTTTTTTGATAATTCTTCTGGTTTCATTTGGATAAAGGTATAAAAATATCCAAAGAAGAAAATCAAAACGACATAAATCAAAAATCCAACTGGGGTTGTGTAATTTAGATACTGATTCACAAACGATGTGAATGATGCATTTTTAATTAAGTTGGCAATGAAGCCTGGTACCGCAATTAAACTTGAAGCAAAGATAACGGGTACAACTCCTGCTGAATTGATTTTGATTGGCATAAAGGATTGTTGTCCACCATAGGCACTCGTCGATTTATTCGCATATTGAATCGGAATTCTCCGTTCGGCTTCTTGCACAAAAATGACACCCATTACAATTAAGAAATAAACGATGACGAAAAGAACGAATCCACCGATACCTAATAACATTTTACTTGTATCACCAAATGTTACCATGCCTTTGAATGCAGTGATAAACATTTGAGGTAAGGTAGAAATGATACCAGCCATGATGATTAACGAAGTTCCATTGCCAATTCCTTTTTGCGTAATTTGGTCTCCTAACCATAATAGGAATGCTGTTCCTGCGGTTAGAATGGTTGCAATATACATATACTGTATCGTCGTTGCACTTTTTCCTAAGACCATGAATGCAAAGGCAAAGCCTTCGATAAAGGCAAATGCAATACCTACATATCTTGTAATTTGATTGATTTTTTGTCTTCCGACATGACCTTGTTTGGCAAGATCTGCAAAATATGGAATGATATCCATCTGCAATAATTGAATGATAATGGATGCTGTAATGTAAGGCATTACTCCAAGAGCGAAGATCGAAAAGTTCTTTAGCGCTCCTCCACCCATGACGTTGATTAATTCTAGAAAGCCTAAACTACTAGTTAAATCCTGTGTACCTGGTACACGAATTGACGTTCCAACGATAAAGATTGTGAGTGCTCCTAGCGTATAAAGAATTCGCTTACGTAAATCTTTATTCGTAGGGGCGAATAATTGCTTTATGGTTGTAAACATACTAAATCACCTCAGCTTTACTTCCCGCTTCGTTGATTTTTACTAGTGCTTGGCGAGAAAATTTATGTGCTTGAATCGTCAATTTCTTTTCAAGGTTTCCTTCTCCTAACACTTTGATTCCATTTAATTGTTTTTTGATCATTCCTGTTTCTTTTAAGAGAGCAGGAGTGACAACCGTACCATCTTCAAAGCGATTTAAATCACTTAAATTGATAACGGCATATACTGTTTTAAAATCATGATTTGAGAATCCTCTTTTTGGAAGGCGTCGATATAGTGGTAATTGTCCACCTTCAAATACGGGATTTACTCCTCCGCCACTACGGGCATTTTGTCCTTTTTCTCCACGACCACTTGTTTTTCCTAAACCACTACCAGAACCACGTCCTACACGTTTCTTAGCTTGCTTTGCACCAATGTTTTTTTCTAATTCATGTAATTTCATTATCCTAAAATCTCCTCTTTTGTTTTACCACGTAATGCGGCAACTTGTTCTACTGTTTTCATTGATTTTAGTGCATTGATGGTCGCTTGTGCCATGTTTAGTTTGGTTCTTGATCCAAGTGATTTTGAGAGAATATCATGAATTCCGGCAAGTTCTAGTACAGCACGAACTGCACCACCTGCTTTGATTCCTGTACCAGCTGCTGCTGGCTTAAGCATTACTTTAGCAGCACCACTTATTCCCGTTGCTTCATGAGCAATGGTTCTACCATCGATTAGAGGTACTTTAATTAAGTTTTTATTTGCAGCTTGAATGGCTTTTTTAATCGCATCAGGTACTTCGTTTGCTTTACCAATACCTAATCCTACTTGACCCTTTTTGTCCCCTACGACAACGGTTGCAGAAAATCTTCTTTGGCGTCCACCTTTGTTGACTTTTACGACACTTTTAATTTCTACAACTAATTCTTCTAAGGTTTTTGTCTTTGGGTCCATGTGTTTATTTTGCATAATACCCTCCTATTAGAATTCTAATCCTTTACTACGCGCAGCATCTGCTAATGCTTTAACACGTCCATGATAAAGGTATCCACCTCTATCAAATACTACTTTGGTGATTCCAGCTTTCAATGATTTTTCAGCTAGAAGTTCTCCTACTTTTGTTGCTGCTTCTATGTTCTTTCCATTTTTAAGTTTTAATTCTTTCGAAGAAGCAGAAACAAGAGTGTTCATCGTTTCATCATCGATAATTTGTGCGTAGATACTCGTGTTAGAACGAAAGACATTTAATCTTGGTACTTCGCTAGTACCGAATACTTTGTTTCTAACGCGACTATGTCTTACTTCACGCATACTATTACGAGATTCTTTTTTTATCATAAGTATTTCTCCCTTCCTACTTTATTAAGCAGCTTTCTTTCCTTCTTTGCGACGTACATGTTCGTCTTTGTAACGAATTCCTTTTCCTTTGTAAGGTTCTGGTTCACGTACTTTTCTGATATTAGCAGCAAATTCCCCTACTAATATTTTATCGATTCCTTTTACCGTAATTTCTGTATTACTTGAGGCCGTTACTTCAATTCCTTTTGGAATTTCCATTTCGACGGGATGAGAATATCCTGCATTGATGACTAATGTATTCCCTTTTACATTGAAACGATATCCGACACCGATAATTTCTAGTCCTTTTTCAAAGCCTTTGGTTACACCATTGATCATATTTTGTACGTTAGCATTGATCGTTCCGTGCATTGCTTTCGTCTTAATTTGATCGTTTGCACGTTCTACCGAAAGAACGTTTTCTTCTTGTTTTAATGTGATATCTTTTGCACCATGGGTCGTCAATGTTCCTTTTGGACCAGAAACAGTGATTACTCCGTTTTCTTCTTTCACGGTTACTCCACTTGGTACAACAATTTTACGATTTCCGATACGGCTCATATTGACACCTCCTTATATTTCTATTTTTTACCAAATATAAGCTAATACTTCTCCACCAACGTTTTCACGACGAGCTTGTTTGTCCGTCATAATTCCTTTTGATGTCGAAATAATGGCAATTCCTAATCCATTTAGCACTTTAGGAATTTCATCATTTTTCGCATAAACACGTAATCCTGGTTTAGAAATACGTTTTAATCCAGTAATGACTCTTTCTTTATTTTGACCATACTTAAGTGTTAAGATGATGGTTCCTTGAGCATTATCTTTTTCTACTTTATAGTCTTTGATAAATCCTTCTTCTTTTAGGATTCGCGCAACTTCTATTTTCATATTTGAAGCAGGTACGGTTACCTCGGTATAACGCATTGCATTGGCATTGCGAATACGCGTTAACATATCTGCTATTGTATCAGTTACTACAGCCATAATTTATCCTCCTTCTACCAACTTGCTAGTTTTCTAATTTTACCAACTAGATTTTCTAACGCCTGGTATTTGTCCTTTGTATGCTAATTCACGAAAGCAAATACGGCAGATTCCAAATTTGCTCATTACGGCATGAGGTCTACCACAACGTGTACAACGAGTGTATTCACGTACTTTAAACTTTGGCTTTCTATTAGCTTTAATAATCATACTTTTTTTTGCCATTTTACCCTCCAATTACTTTCTAAAAGGCATTCCAAGTCCGTTTAATAGATCGTATGCTTCTTCGTTTGTTTTTGCGGTTGTAACGAACACAATGTCCATACCACGAACTTTTACAACGTCATCATACTCGATTTCAGAGAAAATCAATTGTTCTTTGATTCCCAATGTATAGTTTCCACGTCCATCAAATGATTTTGGGCTTACACCACGGAAGTCACGTACACGAGGTAATCCAATGGATACTAATTTATCCATAAAGTTATACATGTTCTCACCACGTAATGTTACTTTGCATCCGATCGATTGTCCTTCCCGTACTTTGAATCCTGCAATCGATTTCTTTGCTTTTGTCACAATTGGTTTTTGTCCAGATAGTGTTTCTAGATCTTTTAGAGCTGCATCTAATAATTTTGAATTTGTCGTTGCATCTCCTACACCCATGTTAATTACAATTTTCTCTAATTTTGGTACTTCCATAATCGTTTTATAATTATGTTTTTCTTTTAAACTTGGAACAACTTCCTTTAAGTATTTTTCTTTTAGGCGGTTCATAGTTACCCTCCTTCCAATTAATCAAGCGACTCGTTTGATTTTTTAGCAATTCTAATTTTTTTATTGTTTTTATCGGTCGTATGGCCAATTCTAGTTCTCTTTTTTGTCTTTGGATCAATCATCATAACGTTTGATGCATGAATAGGAGCTTCTACTTCAAGAATTCCACCTGTTTCATTTCCGTTTCCTTTACGATGCTTTTTTACGATGTTGGCACCTTCGACGATCACTTTGTTTTCGTCTCTTAGCACTTTCGTAATCTTTCCTTCTTTTCCCTTGCTAGAACCAGCGATTACTACGACTTTATCTCCTACTTTAAAG
>CAZJKO010000050.1:0-6020 GCA_964546995.1 uncultured Muribaculaceae bacterium
TATCCCATTCCCTATTTTGATTTTCTAATTGCTTAAGTCTTTCAAATTCTTTTATTAAATATAATTTAAAAATAGGACTAATTTGAGCAGCAAATTCAAATGCTATATCCTTATGAGCATATGTACCTCCATATTTTCCAGATTTTGAATATATACCAATTGCGTTAGTTCTTTCACACCATTCACTAACACTAGGAGTAAATGTTAATAAGCCAACTTGTTTTCTAAAGTGTTCAGATTCGAACACTTTAAAATTGGGATTATAAATTTGTTCCCAAGCAGTTAAAAAATCTAAAGTGCTTCTATTTCGAAGCCAATTTCTAATTACATCAGCAGCACGTGATTTATCACTTTTTGCTTTTGCTATGTCCGAAACACATATATAATCATTTTCATTTATATTAGAAATATTAACCTTTATATTTTGAACTTCAATCATTTTATTTGTCATTATATCCGCCTCTTTTCCATGTTCTTAAAATTCGTAATCACCTATCTAATTTCTATTATAAATAACGCCAAAATCACTATTTTTTTATGAATTTTTATTGTTTTTTACCATTTTTTAATGAAAATATGCAAGATCTAATCTAGATAATTTTCTTTATTTATAAGGATTTAAAGGTGTTCTTAATTAAATCGTAATCAACCAATTTATATTTGTCGTATTTTATCGATTTTCACTTTTTTCATTTACTTTTAATTTATTATTCTTTCTTTAAAGTCCACTAATTTCCCTAATTTACATTATAACTTCTCATAACAACGAATTTATCATTTACGAATAACAATAAATAAAACTACTTGTAGTATACCATAAATTTCTGAATTAAATGATTGTATTCATCATCGTTGAGCAACGAACATTTCCTTTAAAGCATCAAATATTCTATTACTCTTTTCTTTTCTAATTCATTGCTCTTCCATGTATTCGTCAACCGTATATTTTTTGAATCTAGATAATACAAATTTTTGATTGTCTTTTAAAATTTGCATAATACAATTAATCATTTTAATTTCTTCATAAGATATTTCTTTGCTAGATAAAAATTCAGTATCCAAAACAAATTCGTAAATAACCTTATCCTCATAACAGTTAGGCTTTGCTTGAATAACGAACTGATGATTAATGTCAATTAAAAATTCACAGCAGTTAAAATTAGTTCGATACGTATACCCAGGTAAAATAACCGAATCAATGAATTGTCTTATTTGTCTTACTGTCTTAACATCTCCCATGGATAAAACCTCGCTTCCCATAACTACACTATACAATACGAACAGTTGTTTGCAAAGAGAAACGTAAAAAAACAAACTTTTCGTTTGCTCTAATAATACGACTTTTTTCATCGATCACTTTTTACGACCAAACCGTGAAAAGGGAAAAATCGTAAACGTAGCTTTCCCTTCAATCATCGCTTTATCGATAAAACCGATTGTCTTCATTCTACTATCTTGAGAATCAGGACGATTGTCTCCTACCACAAAATAATGATTTTTAGGAATAACCGTCTGATCGATATCATCAAAAGAAAAATCTTTAGTATCACCATAAGAAAAAGGTTGATCGATTTTCTTACCATCAATATATAAGTCATTATCCCGAAACGAAACAACTTCTCCAGGAAGCCCAATAACTCGTTTAATAATATCGGTATTGTGATCGCGAACAACAACAATATCAAATCGTTTAATCTCATGAAAACGATAAGTCATTTTATCAAGTAACATAATATCGCCATTTTTTAAAGTAGGATCCATACTAGACCCAACAACACGAACAGGAGTTACAATAAACTGCTTAATGAAAATAACAAGAAAAAAACAAACAAGATAAGGAATCCAATTTTTCCATTTCATCACGATAACACCAAAACAAAAAATAAGGCATATGGCCTTATTTTTGTCCTCTTTCTTTAATGCGATATTGACCAACAAAACCTCTTAAGAAGTTTAATTTAGCACGTCTTACTTTGCCTTTACGTACTACTGTAATACCAGCAAGTTTAGGAGAGTGCACTGGAAATACTCTTTCAACACCAACGCCATAAGAGTTTTTACGAACTGTGAATGTTTCACTAATTCCACTACCCTTACGAGCAATGACGATTCCTTCAAATGCTTGAATACGTTCTCTTTTTCCTTCAATAATCTTTACATCGACTCTAACCGTATCACCAACACGAAATTCAGGTACGTTAGGGTTCATTTGTTTTGCTGTAATCTTATCAATTACATTCATGATATCTCTTCCTTTCTATTTATCACAATCATAGAATAAATGATAACTCCATCGGATTGCGTTCATTAACGTTTATGATTATAGCACAGTTTATATGAATATGCAAATAGTTTTATAACAATTCTTGTTTTTCTTTCTCCTCAATAATCAACGAAGAAGCATGCCGTCGACAAACGACACCTTCTTGAATAAAACCAGAAGCTACGATGTTAGGATGAACGAAAGTATAAGGTCCAATCAAAGTACCAGGCAAGGTAACACACCCTGCTCCAAGACGAGCATAATCACCTAAAATACAACCGAAGAAAGAAGAATTTGTCGAAAGTGTTTGCCCAAGAATCGATAAAGAAATTTCTTTCTGATCAAACCGACGATTGGAAAGAATGGTTCCACTTCCGACTCTTGCACCATATCCAACAACACTATCTCCCACAAACGTAAAACTTTGTACTTTCGCTTGATCGCACAAAATGCTGTGTTTGATTTCTGCCGCATGACCAATCACACATCCATCCCCGATATATGTAAACGGCCGTATGAGTGCATGCGAAGAAATGGTCACATTATCCCCAATATAAACAGGACCCTCAATCGATACAAAAGGAGCAATATTCACATTTTTACCAATGTGATAATATCCCTTTAAAGAAAGAAATTCGCAACTAGAGGTAAACGAATCTTGACACTTTTGATTTTCAATTTCTTCCTTCATAAATTGATCGAGAAGTGCAAAAGAAGAACAAACATCCGCTTCTTCTTTTAACATCGAACGCAACCGATCATTTATCTCATGACGAAAATAGTACCCATTTTTTGTTTCCTCTATCATCGCGTTTTCCCCTCTTTCTTCATTTCGTCATCATGCTCCAAATAGTAAAGTCTTAACTTTGCTTCATTTCGTAAAATACTAAGCTTTTTCCCCAACAAAACAAGTTCTTCTTTTTTCATGTAACTACGATATTTGTTCTTCACTTCCATCTTGAACCGTTCCAATTGATTCAAAGCTTCTCTTAACCCAGTCCCTGTCTCATCATCCGAATCAAATAGGAAGTTAAGTTCTGTAAGAAGTCTTTGAAATCGTTTATCTAATTTTTTTTGAATCATCTTCTGAATCAAACTCTCATTGATCAAAATCATTTTATTTACTTGAATAGAATCTTGAAAAGGCTTTTTGTTTTTAGGAGTAATATCGTAGCCTTCCAATTTATCGTATTCAAAATAAGTAAGATCTTGTGAATCCTTTTTCTTGACGATTAAATAACGAACCTCTTTTCCCATAACATTTCCTACTTTCCTCTATTTTCAAACTTGAAAAACAAATCAGGACGTCTTTCTTTAGTACGTCTCAATTGTTCTTCCCTTCGGTATGCCCGAATTTTCTCGTGATCTCCTGATACCAATACATCAGGAACCTTCATACCTCTAAAATCGTATGGCTTAGTGTAAGAAGGATAATCTAGTAAATCTTCATGAAACGATTCATAAAGATGACTTTCTTCCTTGATGACACCAGGTAAAAGACGAATAATAGCATCACTAACAATCATGCTAGGAAGCTCTCCCCCTGTTAAAACAAAATCACCAATACTTATTTCCAAATCGACAAGGGACCGAATTCGTTCATCGAACCCTTCGTAATGACCGCAAATCAAAATCAAATGCTTTTTTGTCGATAGATCGTAAGCCATCTCTTGATGAAAAACATTCCCATCTGGAGTTAATAGAATCACAAAACTATCTTCTGTCTTAATCGCCTCTATACAATCAAAAATAGGCTGACAGGAAAGAACCATACCTTGTCCTCCCCCGTAAGGTGTATCATCCACTTTATTGTGTGGATCGGTAGAATACATTCGAAAATCATGTAATGTAATATCGACTTTTCCTTTTGCGATGGCTCTTGCAACGATCGATTCTTGAAGGAATCCATCGAACATAGAAGGAAAAAGGGTCAAAATATCAATTTTCATCTTCCATTCCCTCCTCTAAAAAAATATCTATTTTCTTACGGTCCAAATCGATCTTCTTTACAAAATGTTCTGAAAAAGGAATTAAAATCTCTTGTTTTCCCTTGATACGAATAATTTTATTTTTAGGACTTGCAAAGAAAATTTCGATAACAGAGCCTACTTCTCTTCCGTCAAAAAAACAAGAAAAACCAAGCAAATCTTGATCCATGTATTCAGTAGAAGAAAGACCAATCTCAACACGATCCATAGTTAAAGAACAAGGAAGATAAGGTAACACTTCATTGATATTCGAAATTCCTTCAAACATCAATAAATCGTACTTTTGATGCACGCGGTAAGAAGAAAGAATAAAAGGAGAAGAAGAGGTACTAAGATAAACGGTTTTTCCTACTTGAAATGCTTTTTCTTTATAAGGAAAAGTGGACAAAACTTTAACTTCCCCTTTAATACCATGAGTAGAAACAACCTTTCCAACAGTAACTCTATCCATCACGATCTCTCCTTAAGTTCATAAAGAAGAATCGAACTAGCTACGGCTACATTCAAACTTTCTACTTGTTCATTCATAGGAATATATAAAAACGCATCGCACATCTCTTGTACTTCTTCGCTTAACCCATTTCCTTCGTTTCCCATAACTAATACAAACGAATTTTTATCTTTCTCTTTAAAATAACGAACATCTTCCCCATATTCAACACGAGTACCATAGATTGGTAATCCCTCTTCTTTCTTTTTTTCCAAAAATGCTTTAAGATTACACCTTACTACTTTCGAATGAAAAATCATCCCCTGTGTCGACCGAATCACTTTATCATTATATAAATCGACACAATTATCCCCTAACACGATCAAATCGATATCGAACGCCACAGCACTTCGGATAATTGTTCCCAAGTTTCCTGGATCTTGAATACCATCAAGTGCTAAAATTCTCTTCGAAGAAGTATCGACCTTCTCATCGAGCTTACGACATAGAGCCATCACTTTAGAAGGAGTCTCTAGTAAAGAAATTTTATGAATAATATCGTTTGTCACATAAACAAAAGGAACCGCAAAAGGAAGAACTTCATCTTGTTCTAAAATCACTTCTTCAATTACCCCCGCTTTATAAGCCTCTAATACCAAATGCATTCCTTCCACTAAGAAAAAACCAGTCTTATCTCGATACTTTTTTTCTCTTAGTTTTCGATACAGTTTAACCTTTTCATTTTCCAAACTCGTAATAAGCATACCCTTCACCACTTACATTATACTATATTCTTAAAAATCTTTCATTTCTTTTCGTAACTTTTTATAATCTGGAACTTGTTCTTCAACTAAATTCCAAAATGACGCTTGATGATTAGGATAAATCAAATGGGAAAGTTCATGAAAAATCACATAATCTAAGTAACGAAGATCATGTTTCAAAAGTTCGGTATTCAAGGTAATACACTTTAACTTTGTATTGCAAACACCCCAACGTGTCGTCATTTTACGAAGTTTTAATGATGGATATGGAATCTTCCTTGAAAATCTAGCGTAACAGTCATCCAAATGTTTTAGAAAAAGATGTCGTGCCTCCTTCTTATAAAATAAATCGAGATTGTATCCCTTAGGAATGAAGACAATTTTATCGCCCAAAACAACTTCTTTATCGTTCGTATAAACAACATCATAAGTTTTACCCAAATAAGAAAAACCCTCTTTTGCTTCTTCCTTTTTCTTTTGCGAGATAATCATCTTAACAAGTGACTTCTGATACTGCGAAATCATCTTCAAAACATCCTCGTCACTCGCCCGAAGAGGTGCTGTTACATAAATAA
>CAZJKO010000051.1:0-5822 GCA_964546995.1 uncultured Muribaculaceae bacterium
GTTCCTGCTTTCAAGACATTTACTTTCGTTCCGTTTAGTTGAAGTGTGAACCATGCGTAGGTTCCTCCTATCACTAAAACAAGTATCAATAATACACTCATTCCGATCATAAACAGTTTCTTTTTCTTGTTTTCTTCCATCTTCTACTCTCCTATCTTTATTTTAGTCTATCACTTTTTTATCGAATAAACAATTGATCGATTGGCTTTGTTTACACTAATTTGTCAAAAGAAAAAAGAAAGATGTTCTTCTTTCCTTTGTTTGTTATTCTTCTACTTCTTCAAACTGAGAGTTATAAAGATTGGTATAGAATCCATTTTTCTTTAATAATTCATCATGGGTTCCTTGTTCTACGATGTCTCCTTCATTCATGACGAGTATTAAATCGGCATTTTTTATGGTCGATAAGCGATGGGCAATGATGAAACTGGTTCTATTTTCCATTAAATGATCCATGGCTTCTTGGATTGCTACTTCGGTTCTTGTATCAACGGATGACGTTGCTTCATCGAGAATTAATATTTTTGGATCTGCTAGAATAACTCTTGCAATGGTTAATAGCTGTTTTTGTCCTCCTGATACGTTGTTTGCTTCTTCGTTCAATTCCATATCGTAGGCATCGGGAAGGGTTTTGATGAAGTGATCGACATGGGCGGCAACAGCTGCTTTTTCGACTTCTTCGTCAGTGGCATCTAGTTTCCCGTAGCGAATGTTTTCTCTTATACTTCCATTAAATAGCCACGTATCTTGTAAGACCATTCCAAATAGATTTCTTAATTCATCGCGTTTGAAGTTTTTGATGTCCACGCCATCAATTTGAATAGAGCCTTTATCCACATCATAAAAACGCATTAATAGTTTGACCATGGTGGTCTTTCCGGCACCTGTTGGACCAACGATAGCAATCTTCTGTCCTTTTTTTACTTTAGCTGAAAAATCGTGAATGACTGGTTCTTGTTTTTGATAACCAAATTCCACATGATCGAAGGTAATGTCTCCTTTTATATCCGTAATAGGATGAGGATTTTCGATATCTTGTAGTTCTTCGTCTTCATTGATAAATTCAAATACTCTTTCACTTGCTGCTATCATCGATTGCATTAAGTTGGCAACTTGGGCAATTTCAGCAAGAGGGTGTGTAAAGTTTCTCACATACTGGGTAAATGATAGAATTTCCCCTACTTTGATTTTGTTTTGGATCACTAAGTATCCGCCTAAAATCGATACTAAGACGTATCCTAAATTCCCAATAAACTGCATAATCGGCATCATCATTCCCGATAAGAATTGACTCTTCCAAGCGGATTCGTAGAGGGTTCCATTCATTTTGTTAAACTCATCAATGGTATCTTGCTCTTTGTTGAATACTTTTACAATATTTGCACCACCATAGACTTCTTCGACTTGACCATTGACATGTCCTAGATATTCTTGTTGGGCTTTAAAGTATTTTTGAGCTTTGGATGCAACAATCGAAATCAAGCCTAAGGCAACAGGTAAAATGAGAAGGGTTGCTACAGTCATGGTAACACTGATACTAATCATCATGATCAACACACCGATAACCGTTGTGATAGATGTAATGACTTGAGTTAAACATTGACTTAGGTTTCCACTTAACGTATCGACATCGTTGGTCGTACGCGATAAGATTTCTCCATTGGTTTTACTATCGAAATACTTCATCGGAAGACGATTCATTTTTTCAGAGATTTCCTTACGCATACGATACGATACTTTTTGAGTAACGCCACTCATGATGAAATTTTGTAAAAACGAGAAGCAGGCACTAATTGCATATAACCCTAACAAAAATAGTAGTATTTTTCCTATTTTCGAGAAATTGATCCCATTTCCTGTTCCCGTAACTTTGGCAACTAACCCTTCGAAAATTTCTGTCGTTGCTTCTCCTAGTATTTTAGGACCAACGATAGAAAAGACGGCACTTCCAATTGCAAATAGCAAGACAAGACCAATTTGTACTTTGTACTTTGCAAGATAGTTCATCAATTGTTTTAGAGTCCCTTTAAAGTCTTTGGCACGTTCTTGGGAATCGATTTCTCGTTTATTTTTCTTCATGATCTAATTCCTCCTTCGATAACTGACTCAAGGCAATTTCTTGGTAGACAGAACAGTTTTTCATTAGTTCTTCATGAGTTCCTATTCCTGCAACTTTTCCTTCGTTTAATACGATAATTTGTTCTGCATGCATGATGGTACTAATTCGTTGGGCAACAATGAGAACAGTGCTATCTTTCGTTTCTTTTTTCAATGCTTTTCTAAGGGCAGCATCCGTTTTAAAATCGAGTGCAGAAAAACTATCATCAAAAATATATATTTTTGGTGCAATAGCAACAGCACGAGCAATTGAAAGGCGTTGCTTTTGTCCCCCTGAGACATTGGTTCCACCCTGACTGATTTTGGCATCATATTTGTTTTCTTTTTCTTCGATAAATGGGGTTGCTTGCGCTATTTCTGCAGCTTTTTGCATCCGTTGATCCGTCGTTTTTTTGTCCCCATATTTGATGTTAGATGCAATGGTTCCTTTGAAAAGTACACCTTTTTGTGGAACGTAGCCGATCATTTGATGAAGATCATGAAGGGACAATTCTTTGATGTTTACTCCATCGATTCGAATTTCTCCTTCCGTGACATCATAGAATCGTGGAATGAGGTTGATTAGCGTACTTTTTCCACTTCCTGTGCTACCAATAAAGGCAGTCGTCTCACCTGGTCTTGCTTTAAAGTTGATGTTACTTAAAATATTTTCTTTGGCATCTGGATAACAGAACGAAACATTATGGAATTCGACTTCTCCTTTCGGATTTTCAATCGTCTTAGGATGGTCTACTTCCTTTATGGTAAGTGGGGTTGTTAAGACCTCATCAATTCGCTTCATCGATACACTTGCTCGTGGTAACATGATCGAGAGCATCGAAATCATTAAGAACGACATAATAATTTGCATGGTGTACTGAATGAAAGCCATTAAATCTCCTACTTGCATTATTCCATCGTTAATACCATGAGATGCATTCCATACGATCAAGATCGTCGTCGCATTCATGACGAACATCATAAGAGGCATCATGCCACCCATGACGCGATCGACAAATAAAATTGTCTTTGACAAGTTGCGATTGGCTTTATCAAAGCGAGCTTCTTCGTGTTTTTGGTTGCTAAAAGCACGAATGACAGGAAGTCCTGTTAACGTTTCTCTCATGACTAAGTTTAGTTTATCCATCAGTTTTTGAAGAAGACGGAATTTTGGCATTGCTACCGCAAATAAGACTACAACTAGCGATAAGATAGCCATCACACTGACTGCGATAATCCAAGCCATCGAAGTATTCGTACCTAATACTTTGATCACGCCACCTATTCCCATGATTGGGGCATAGCACACAATGCGAAGGAGCATAACGGAAAGCATTTGAATTTGTTGAATATCGTTCGTACTTCGTGTAATCAGTGAAGCAACACCAAATGTTTTAAACTCTGTATCAGAATAAGATAGTACTTTCGAGAATACTTTTTCTCTCAATTTTTTCGCTGTTCTCGCTGCTGTTTTGCTAGCTAGGAAGCCAACGGCAATGGTCGATGCCATGCTAAGAAGAGCTACTCCTAACATTTTAGCCCCTGATATCATGATGTATTTGGTTTGGAGTTCATCTGCTTTCATCCCAATTTCGATATATTCATTTTTGATGACAGCAATAGCACCTTGATCGATCATCATATCAGGTATTTCTTGAATTTTATCATCGATTTCTTCTTTTATGTTAGCAATTACTTCTTGAGGTAACATCTTAAAAATCGTCCATAAATCGACGTTTTGACTTACTAGTTCGCTAGGTAAATTCGAAATAATTTGCTTTTTTATCTCTTGTGATTGTTCGTTTTCTCCATCTAATAGGGAAACGAGCAACAATGGTTTTTTGATGATATCGTCAACTTCTTTTTGTTCTTCTTGTGATCGTTTTTTTTGTTTTAAGATAACTTCTTGTTCTACTTTCGGATATTTCTCTTTGATTTTGTCCCATTCTTTTTTGGTATACTCTTCTTTTTTTAATTCGCGATAAGAAGATGTTACGATTTCTTGCTCCTCATTTGACAAAAACAAAAGCAAGTGATCCATTTGATCTTTTCTTATTACTTCAGGACTTGTGCGGTCAATTCCTCCTTGTTGTACTCCTACATTAATAATCTTAGAAGTATAGTCCGGTAATGATAAATCACACATTGCTTGGACAATTAACAATAGAAATACACAAAGAATCGTCTTCCACGAATCTTTAAATTGTTTAAATAAGGTAATCATATAATCTCCCTCCTATTTGTTTATTCCATGTTCTAGTAAAAATACTTTTCGTTTTAGTTTTTCCTTCATCATCGAGCGATCGACATCTTGTAACATAACTGGTATGATACTTTGATGGATCAATTGAAAAAATAGTCCTAATACTTCTATCAATTCAGTTTGATTTTCTATTTTTAGATTGGATGTATCAATTTGATTTAATACTTTTTGTACTCGCTCACGGAACGTAATGTCCTCTTGTTCTGAAAACAATCTTTTTCCTCTTTTGAAGTCTAAATTCGAAAAAATATTTTTTAAATAGAGACCATTTTCTTCTTTGTGACAATAATCGATTAGATCATCAAAAAAAGTAAGAAAACTTATGCCTAGTAATCCGTTATTTTTTTCTAGTGCTCGTTCGATTAGATGAAAGATATCATTACGGACTGTCGTCAAGAGATAAAAATAAAGATCTTCTTTATCCTTAAAATACATATAGAAACTTCCTCGTGAAATTTTGGCATCTTGAATCATTTTGTTGATGGATGCTTCATAGTATGAAGTTCTTGTAAATTCTTTTTTGGCGGCGATCAATAATTTTTCTTGTTTTTCTTTGGGTAAGTTTAGAAATGTTTTCGAAGGCATAGGCATTCTCCTACTCATTTTTCATTATATGACACGTTGTCATATACGTTCCATTTTACTACGTTAAACAAGATTTCGTCAACAAAAAAAGCAAAGTTTTTCCTTTCCTTTTTTGATATTTCAGGCATTTCGTTTTCTTATTTTTTAAATAGCGGTGCTACGCTTTCAATCTGTTGTAATTCGAAACGATATTTTTGCTTTACATTTGGATATTTTTCATGATCTACTTCACTTAAAAACATATTTAAGGGTCTTATCCATAAACTTCCATCACCATAGAGTCTTCGATATACGACATACTTTTCTTTTGTTTCCGAGTCGAATGCACAATCGATGACTAAGTAGTAATCTCCTTTAAAATGTTTGTAAATACCGTTTATTTTCAATTCATTCATTTGTCTTTCTCCTTTTTAATCTATGCAAATTAGTTCGTATTCTCTTGTTCCTAAATTTAAATTTGCTGCTTCTTCCACGATATGGATGGCATTTTTTTCTTGCATACGTTTTACAAGTGATGTTTTTCCTTCGTCTTCTGATGCCATAATTTGATCGTAACTACATTGATCTAGAGCGACAGGATCTAAACTGGCAAAGATACCGATATCACTCATTTCGGGAGCGTGAGGACTGCTATCACAATCACAATCGATCGATAAATTATTTAAGACGTTTATATATGCCATATTTTCTTTTTTAAAGTAATCGACGATGCTTTTATCTGCTTCCGCCATACTTTCTAAG
The DNA here is from genome assembly GCA_964546995.1 of uncultured Muribaculaceae bacterium. Classification (GTDB taxonomy): domain Bacteria; phylum Bacillota_I; class Bacilli_A; order RF39; family UBA660; genus CAZJKO01. The sequence continues at coordinate 5,687 of CAZJKO010000051.1, forward strand.
AAACCATCTTGATCGGAAGTGTGATGCCACATTTCATCTGGATCTTTGGTCACTCCTACAGAGTGAATCCAAGCTTTTCCTTCGCGTGATGCAACCCCGATCGACATATTTTTAAGTGCTCCTCCAAAGCCACCCA
>CAZJKO010000052.1:0-5695 GCA_964546995.1 uncultured Muribaculaceae bacterium
CTAAATAGATCGTATAGTCACTTGCTATATCACTATGGTTTTCCAAGGTAAAGTGATAGGGATCTAGAGTCTCTCCTACTTCGTCCAACATAGGGACTGCTTTTTCACTGTTTATTCCTACACTATTTTCATCATTTAATATTAATGATAATGTTCCCGCTTTTAACACATTTACTTTTGTTCCATTTAGTTGTAGTGTGAACCATGCGTAGGTTCCACCAATCACTAGAATAAGTATCAATAGTACACTCATTCCAATCATGAATAATTTCTTTTTATTGCTTTCTCGTTCCATTTTTATTTTCCTCTATTTTATCTTTCTAAATTATTGCTCATATTTTCGAACAAACGGAAGAAATTCATCTTGTAAAGCTTGTAAACGTTCTTTCGTCGTTGCTTCAAATCTTGCCGTTACATTAGGTCCTGTATTAGAAACCCGAATAAGAGCCCATCCATCATCAAACAAAATCTTTACCCCATCGATAAGAAGTACTTCGTACCCACATTGAGAAGCGTAAGCCTTAACGTCTTCTACGGCCAAATGCTTTAACTCATCTGTCGATTTAAATTTCAATTCCTCTGTCGCCACATACTTTGGAATATCCTCCAAATAAGAACTGAGTGATCCACTACGTTTCGATAAAAATTCGACCAAGCGAAGTCCTGCATAAAGCCCACTATCGAACCCTAAGAATCGATCTCTGAAATAGACGTGTCCTGAAAGTTCACCTCCAAAAGGCATATCTTCATCTTTCACTTTCTTCTTGGTATAAGAGTTCCCTGTTCGATAACAATATGGTGTCCCACCCAACTTCTTAATTTCATCTTCCACTGCTCTAGAACATTTCACATCGAAAAGAAACGTCTTATTGGAAACAGAATGGAACATATCCCGAATCATTAAAATCATATATAAATCTGTTGGAACATAGTTTCCTTTTTCATCGACAATTCCAACTCGATCCCCATCGCCATCAAACCCAATTCCAAGGTCAGCATGTAGTTCTACCACTGCTTTCTTTAACGCTTCTAAATTGCTCTCGACACAAGGATCAGGATGGTGATTAGGAAAAGATGGATCACTTTCTCCAAACAAAACCGTAACATCGATCGGAAACATCTCATAAAGTTCTTTTGCAATAATCGAGGTTGTTCCATTCCCACAATCGATTACCACTTTAATCCTTCGATCACCGAATGATAAACTATCCTTCATCAACCTTAAATAATCATCTTTAATGGAATACGTCGTCACATTGCCGTGACCTTCTCTAAAATGACCATCGACGGTATACCGATAAAAATCTTGAATCTCTTCCCCCTTCGCATTGTCAAAGTGATCCATAGCAATCTTAAACCCATTATCATCTTTCGGATTGTGACTAGCAGTCACCATAATGCCAGATGGAATATCGAGTTTAAGACAAGCGTAATAATACATCGGTGTCGTCACAAGACCAAGTAACAAAACATCACAACCAGTACTAGTAATCCCCTCGACTAATGCCTTAGTAAGTGAATCCGACGAATAACGATTATCGTGACCAATCACACACTTCGTCTTACCCAAATCTTGAATGTAACTACCAAATGCCTCTCCAATTCGTCTTGCCACTTCTTCATTTACGGTATCAGGATAAACCCCTCGAATATCGTATTCACGAAAAATGTAAGGACTTAATTTTTTTTCTTGTTCCATAACTTTCCTCTTTTCTATGTTTATATCCTCATTATACCAAACAAAAAAGGAAAAGCGAACCAACTTTTCCTTTACTTGACAATTCTTTACTAAATGTTTTCTTCCCGGATGGCATCTAAAATGTTTTCTTTCTTGATTTTACTAGATGCATAGATCATCGTTAAGAACGTAATTAAAAATACGAAAACAATAGCAATAACGACTTCCTTCCATGGAATACTAAAGGCAAAACTCATAAGATCATTCATCGATAAATGAATCAAATACATGACGGCAAACGATACAGGAAGACCATAAAGAAGTGCTTTCAATCCATAGAGAATACTCTCGTATGCCAACATCTTATTCATGCCATGTGGCGTAAGTCCAATACTTCGAAGAATAGCAAATTCTTTTCTTCTAAGAGCAATCGAAGTATTGATCGTATTAAAGACACTCGTTACCCCAATTAACGTAACCAAACTAATGAATCCATAAAGAAACATTCCAATAACGAAAACCAAGTTTTTCTCCATTTGCATACTTGCTGTAATATCGTTGACATCAAAATAGTAAGGAAGATTATTTTCACTCGCAATCGCTTCGATTTCTTCCGTAAGTTTTGTATGTTCTTTAGACTTCATATAAAGTTGATAACTAGAAGTAACAGCTCCTGCTCCCTCTAACTCATCAATAGATGAAGGAAGAGAGTTCTTAAGCGTATCGAACATTTTATGAGAAATAACCATCGAAATACATCCATCATTAACAGGAACAAACTTCGGCATAACATCCGTTTTAGAAACAGAAACAGAAATAGGATCCATCTCGACTGGTCTAGAAATCACTTCTCCCCCTTCAGCACTATAGATTAATTGATCGACAACCAACAAATCCATCGTAATAGAATCCGTATTCGTAAAAGCATACTCCTTCGTCTTTTGCGTCTCATAATCTCGTTCAACTTTTTTATTTAACAAGATCGGCTTCACTTCACTCGTATCGTAAGATGAAAACGAAAAGCCAGTAGATTCCACATAATTCTTATAATTCATATCATCTAATACAACAAGTTCAATCGGATACTGATAATCCTCTTCAAAACGAGATAAATACTGATCAAATTCCTTTGTCCATTTCATATTCGTTTTAGAAATGTAGAATTGATTATTACGATAACTCATCACAGAATCTTCTACTTTATCCAAAGAAGAAATTTGTTTTAGCTTAACAAAAATATCCTCCTCATAATCATCGAGATTACCATAAATATAAACTTGTACATCGTAGTCAACTGTATTAAAGAACATCGTACTACCTCTAGTCCCATAAGATAAAAAGGCCGAGAAAGCTAAGAAAAGAACAATGCTAATAAACAAACTTAAAATCGTAATACGATACTTTTTCTTATTTCGCTTCATATTCTTTAAAGCAATTTCCCCTTCGATACCAAATAATTTTTTAGAAAGGTTACTTGTTTTAATTTTCTTTCTATCTACTTTAATATCGTCATTTAAACGAATGGCTTCGATCGGAGATATCTTGGAAGCTTTTTTAGCAGGGATAAATGCGGAAACCAAAATTGTAATGATCATAAAGAGGATAGGAATAATGATAAATAGTGGATATAAAGAAAGTTCTAGTGGCGAAGAAAAGATATTAGGAAGAAGATAATTGGTAATTTCCAATACGACATAGATACCAAAGACACCAGCAAAAAAGCCTAACGGAATACCAATAATACCAACTAAGAATGCTTCAAAGAACACTGTTTTACGAAGTTGACTTGCCGTTGCTCCAATACTAGAAAAAAGACCAAACTGTTTCTTTCTTTCCATAACAGAAATAGCAAACGAATTATAGATGACGATAATACATCCAATCGATACCAAAGAAAGCATAATCGCAAGCATACGCATCAAAACATCATTGACATTCGTAAAAGAACTTTGACCAGAAAAAGCAAGCAAACCTTCGTTATAATCGACATGTTCAAAAATATCGACACCATGGACGGAACCAGACGGTGAAAAGCCCATCTGTTTTAAAATCGTCGTCGTTTTCTTTTGTGTATCTTTAATATTTTTATAAATGATCGACGACGAAACATTCGTAACCCCATCCATCTTGGCTTCATCTAAAAGGGTCGTAACGGTATATCCTGGAGCACTATGAGGTTCTTGAATAGGACGTTTCACAATCCCTACAACAGTATAAGTTTTCTTTTCTTTAAACTGAAGCATCTCATCTTCTTGAAGCGGTACTTTTTGATCTAATACTTCATCAAAGGATGGCGAAACACGATTGGAAAGCAAAACCTCAATCTCATCCCCAATATGATAATTTACTTTTCCATTCGTCGCCAAATGTTCAGGAATGACAATCTCCCGATCATTTTCAGGAAAACGTCCCTTAGTAAGTGTCAAAAAAGAAAAGTAATCTTGATTGGTCGCTTGAACATAAAGATATGGCTTGTATTCATTTTCACTTTCTTCTACTTTACTATATCCCAAAGGATATTCTAAAGATGCCTTCTCGACTTGAACATTGTTCTTAATGTAAGAAAATTTCTCTTGGGGAATTTCCGATATTTTTACATGTTGTGCTCCCGAATTCAAAATGATCTCTTTCCTAGCATTATCTCGAAAACTAGAAACGATACACCCAATTCCAACCATCAAAGCAGTCGATAGAATAATACCAATGATGGTAACGATCGTCCGTTTTTTATTCATCGTCAAATGCTTAATCGTCAGTTTATTTAAAATATTCATCTTATTTCACCAACTCATCACTAATAATTTTACCATCGTCAATCGTAATAATACGCGAAGCATGTAACGCAAGACTATGATCGTGAGTAATCATAATGATCGTTTGATTATACTTTTTATTAGACATCTTTAAAAGTTCGATGATCTCTTTACTCGCTTTACTATCCAAGTTACCAGTCGGTTCATCCGCTAAAAGCAAACTAGGACGGTTCATTAACGCTCTTCCAATCGAAACACGCTGTTGTTGTCCCCCTGATAATTCGTTCGGTAAATGATACACTCGACGAGATAAATCGAGTGTATCGATTAATTCTTTCAAATATGCTTCATCGATTTTCTTATTATCGAGTAAAATCGGAAGTGTAATGTTTTCTTTCACATTTAAAATGGGAATCAAATTGTAAAATTGATAGATAAGACCTACTTGACGACGACGAAAAATAGCTAGGTTACTTTCATCAAGTTGATAGACATCTTCACGATCGACAAATACTTTTCCACTCGTTGGTTTATCTACCCCTCCTAAAATGTGAAGAAGGGTACTTTTACCAGAACCACTCGCTCCAACAATCGCAACAAATTCTCCCTTCTCTACCGAAAAGGAAACGTCATCTAATGCCTTAACCAACGTATTTCCTTTTCCATAAGTTTTACATAAATGTTCCACTTTCAAAATTTCCATTTAAATACCCTCTTTCTTATTTTGATCTAAATAATCTTTTAATGTCAATTTTTCTAGATGAATTCTTCTTGCAGGAACAACACCCACAAAGCGAAAGTGTCCTAACCCTTCAGAACTCCCCGATTCATCGCTTGAAATAAATCCATATTCATAAGCGTGTAACAACAGCCAATCGAGAGCAACATCTTCTTCCTTAAAATCGATGGCAAGCCCTGTCTGGTGATCTGATGCGCCTGGTAAAGAAACAGTCTGTAACACAAGATCATGTGCTTCTTTTTCATCAAAACCTTGATCGATATAGGCAAGAACTTCTCTTTTAAACATCTCTTCTTGTTCGAGATATCCTCGATACGCGCTTTCTATCGTAAGACAATGTCCCGATAGACAGGCATCTCTCATCATGGCATCCAACGAATCCTTCATCACATGAGAAATGACCACATTTTTGTAAGAAATAAACTCGGTACAATAATTAGAAGGAAGCAAATGATCAGAATCGACAAGAATCAAAGCCGTATCTTGACTTAAAACTTGCTTTTTTTCTCGATCCATACAAAAGTA
>CAZJKO010000053.1:0-5465 GCA_964546995.1 uncultured Muribaculaceae bacterium
TCATCTGTTTCTAAATCAATATCATCCAAGTAAATCGTATATTCACTTGGAAGTTCTCCATGGTTTTCTAATGTGAATTGATAAGGGTCTAGGGTTTCTCCTACTTCATCTAACATAGGAACAGCTTTCTCACTATTAATTCCGACACTATTTTCATCATTTAAAATCAAAGATAGGGTTCCTGCTTTCAAGACATTTACCTTTGTTCCATTTAGTTGTAAGGTGAACCATGCGTAGGTTCCTCCTATTACTAGAACTAGTATCAGTAATACACTCATTCCAATCATAAACAATTTCTTTTTCTTATTCTCTTCCATGTTACCTCTCCTATCTTCTTTTTAAGATTATCACATATTTTGACAAAATACAAGAATTGTCTTTTATCTACACAAAAAAGAATGTTTCTTTTACATTCTCATTGATATTTCTCCATCGATTTCATTATTTGATTAATTTGTTTTTGATTTGGTTTTCTTCCCATTTGCATCATTAAGGCTTTGATCATCTCTTCATTAATAGGAGGATTTTTCTTTAAGTATTTCATCATAAAATGTTTTGATAAGAAGAAGCCAATTACTGCTCCTACTATTAGTCCACCTAGTACTTGCAATATGTCCATCCACATAATATCATCTCCTTTTCCTAAGTTTATTCTACTAAAATTTTAGATATTACACAAGAGTTTTTATTTCACTCAACCAAAAATAGTCCTTATTCTTGAAATCACAAACAAAGTAATTTAGCTGATACTCTTTTAAAATAGAAAAGAAGGAAGAATAGTTGCGATTCGTCGTCAATGTTATATGGCTCCTTTTAATTTCTAGTCTACTTACTTCGTCTAAATAAAGTTGATTAATAATATGAATTTCTCCTCTTTTACAGTAAGTAGCATTCCTGTGAAATTTCAAGAACAGCATTTTATCTATATCCTCTTTTGGAATTCTATTGACGATTTGTTTGAAAAGAGAAAACCCGTATTGGATGTCTTCTCCATGCATATCGTAAATTTGGTTTAATATCGTATATAGTGTATGTGCATGATTTCGATAAAGTCCTACAAATTCTTCTTTGACGTCAAAAATATAATAGACTCTCATTCTATTCACCCTATATAAGGATAACAAAAGGAAGAGTCTATTTTTGTCGAATTTTATTTTAATAATTTTTCAATGCGTTCTACGACGCTTTCGAAATCAAATCCAAATTTTTTCATCACGTCATCTTTTTTACCGCTATAACCAAATGAATTAACATTAATTAAGTACTTTTCGCTATAGACGAACTGATGCCAAGAATAGGAAGATGAAGCTTCTAATACGATAGTTTTGGCTTCTTTTGGTAACAATTTTTCTTGATAATCTTTGGGCATATTTAAGAAGCGTTCAATACTTGGCATACTAATGACACGAAGTTCTAATCCTTTTTCTTGCAAACGTTCTGCTACTAGTAAGGCAAGATTTACTTCTTCTCCTGTAGCAATTAATACCCCAGACAAGTTTTTCTCTTCCTCTTTTACTATATAAGCACCTTTTTCTACTTCTGTTACCTTTGTCGTTTCAATGACTTTTACTTTGTTGCGACCTAAGATGATAGCAGAAGGACCGCTCGGTTTTTCTACTATCGTTTTGAAAGTGCCAATGACTTCGTTGGCATCAGCTGGACGAAAGACTTCTAAATTGGGAATCGAGCGAAGGGAAATTAATTGTTCGATGGGTTGATGCGTTGGGCCATCCTCCCCTACACTTACCGAATCATGTGTGAAAATATACGTTACTTTTAAATTCATAAGCGCACTCATTCTAATGGCCGGTTTTACATAATCAGAAAAAGTTAAAAACGTTGATCCAAAAGGATGTAATCCGGATAAAGCAAGACCGTTTAAAATGGCGCCCATCGCATGTTCTCTTACGCCAAACCAGATATTTCTTCCTAAATAATTACTTCTTCCGAAATCACCCATTCCTTCTAAATACGTTTTGGTCGAAGTAGAAAGATCGGCGCTTCCTCCTATAAAGAACGGATTTTGATTTGCTATTTCGTTTAGAATTTTACCAGATGTCGTCCGGGTGGCTTCTTTGAAATCATTAGGAAACTGGTAAGATATTTCTGTCATTTTGAAAGAATGATCTTTGGAAGTTAGCGTTTCTAATTCGTCTCGGTCTTCTTTTTCTAAATTGTTTTTTAATTCTTCCCATTCTTTATATACACCATCTAATCTGGTTTTTATGGTTTTTTGCATGTCTTTTATGGCATCTTTAGAAATGGTAAACGGAATGTCACGGAGATGCATTTTTTTCTTCATTGCCACAATATCTTCTTTATCTAAAGGTGTTCCATGGACTTGATTGGTGCCTTGCCATTTCGAGTACTTACCGATCGTTGTTTTGATTTCGATTAAGGTTGGTTTATCGAGGCAAGTTTTAGCTTTGGTAATCGCTTTATCGATGGCTTGTAAATCATCTCCATTAATCCCGCTTATCACGTTCCAGCCAAGTGCCGTAAAACGTCCTTCGATGTTGTCTTGAAAGGTCATATCTGTCTTTCCATCTAGCGAAATGTTGTTGGAATCGTACAAGACAATCAATTTATGTAATTGGAGTGATCCTGCCAAACTTGCAGCTTCGTAAGAAATACCTTCCATCAGATCTCCATCACCACAAAGAACATAGGTATAGTAATCAATTAAGTTTTCTTGTTTTTTATTGTAATAATTTGCTAAATATCTTTCGGCAATAGCCATTCCGACACTTCCTGCAAAACCTTGACCTAGCGGACCTGTCGACATGTCTACTCCATCGGTGACACCGTATTCGGGATGTCCTGGAGTTATGGAATCAATCTTTCTAAATTTTTTTAAATCATCGATCGTAATCGAAAACCCGGAAAAGAAAAGTGTTGCATAAAGAAGAGCTGAACCATGTCCTGCGGACATAACAAAGCGATCACGACTAATCCAATCGGGAACTTCAGGATTGAATTTTAAATGTTTGGCATACAAGGTATACAGTATGGGAGCTGCTCCTAGTACAATACCAGGATGCCCACTTTTGGCGTGATCGATCATATCAATACCAAGTGCTCTCATACTATCGACTATTTTTTGTTCACTATTCGATTGACCTTTTTTCATCGTTAACATGCGTCTCAACTCCTATTTCTGTTTATTCTAGCATAAAAAATTAGTTTGACCTCTTTTGGCCATGATACTAATTTTTTTATTCATCATATGAATTTTCCTTTGGCTTTTTTATGTAATGGTATACAGCGATTCCAGATAAACCGACTAGGGTTACCATTCCTGCGATTAATACGAGCTGTTTGATCGGATTTTTATCGTCGTCCCCTTCAATGATCGTCGCTTGGCTGTTCTTATTGTCATCGGGCTTATCTATCTTGTTTTCTTCGTGCTTTTCCTCGTCTTTGTCCTCTTGCGTTTTATCTTTTTCTTCCTCTTGATTCTTGTCTTTATCTTGGTTTGATGGTGGCAATACAGTTGTTCCATCTGACTTTGTTTTGCGAGTTAATTTGATCAAATAGGTTTCTTTAGAACCATTTTCCGCGGTTACGGTAACATAGATGACATTGGTTTTGCCACTCGTTAAATTCGTTGCTCCTGTTACCAATATACTTGCTTTTGCATTACTCGTTTTGGCTTGTACGTATACTTTTTCTACTTCGTAAGGTACTGTTGCCGTATACGTCTTCGTTTTGGGATCAAATTTTTCATTAAACGTTATCCCTTTTATATAGAGATTTTGTAAAGAAGCATCACTCGATTTATTCGATTTTCTCGTTATTTTTATTTGGTATGTTTTCTTACTTCCATCTTTTGCTATTACTGGAATAGATACTGTGTTTACTCCGTCGTTTAACGATACCGTCTTCTCTTCTTCGACTGACTGATCCGGATTTTGTTTTGTTACTTTTATCGTCACTTCTTTTACACTACTATCTACTTCTACCGTATACGATAAGGTATTTGCATTAAATGTAGGAGAAAGGGTTCCTTTTGATAAGGTAATATCCTTTAGAGATGCATCGCTTGCTTCTTTGTCTTCGATGGCTAACTTTTCCATATAACTGGGAAGCGTCGTTACACTATTATCTTTTTTCGTTATGGATAATTCAGTCGTTATCGTGGCGTTTCCACTTGCTTTGATTTGAAATTGACAGACGGCTAATTCTCGATTGCCATCGATAGACTGATCTTGATTGGATGACAACGCGAGGTTTATCATTCCTACCGAAGAGGTATCGTGAAAAGATGCGTTTACCGTGGAATAACACGTTACTTTTTTTAATACATTTTGGTCATAAAGCGAAGTGATTTGGATGGAGCGAATATCCGATGTATCTATTCCACTTCCCGTATAATGAATCGAGATAGTTGCATTTGGCACTAGATTTCCTGTCACATTCGTCGTTATACTAGCATCAGTACGTTCATTCGTTTCGGCTTTGACCTGCTTCATATTTGGAGATAATAGCAATATTAACACCATGAAGAAAATCATCCATCTCTTTGTTTTGATCATGCTATCACCTCTTTTTCTTTTCTTGTTTTCATTATAGCATAAACTTTTCTTTTCTACTACTTAAACTGATACTTTTTTATAAAGACGATTAGAATTTGTCAAGAAGCATAGACTATTAGTAAGGAGAAATTTATGAAAATTATTGCAAATGGTGGAATTACAACTAAAAATGTGCCTAATCTTTCTCGTGATGCTATCCTTTTAACTCTTTATACCCCTTATGTAGAAGGAATTGCTGTCGATGTTAAGGTTACTAAAGATCATCACCTTATTTTGTTCAGCGAACAAGAGATAAGAGCATTTAATCTTTCTAATCGCCGTATTTGCGATATGACACTTGATGAGATACGGAGATTTAATTTAGGCAATAAAGTAAGACGCCACGATGTGATGTTATTGAAAGATGCTTTAACACTATATGCCAATTCGTCTAAACCATTTATTGTTAGTGTGAAGTGTGAAAAAGATCAAGATTTTTCTTTTGTCAACCAGGTTATTGATTTGCTTTCTACTTTTCCTAATGTAAATACTTATATTAAGAGCTGCGATATGGATATTGTTGCTCACTTATGTTCCCTCGATACCAAAGTTAAAATTGGAGCAGTTCTTTCTTCTTGTAAGGCTTCATCTAAGATGCACGTTGACTTTTTTTCTCTCTGCCATGCTAAAATTGAGGAGAAATTTGTAAAAAGCAAGCTCGAAGACCATCTCGATGTTATGTTTGAACAGGTTGATTCGATCGATGATTTGCAAACTATCGAACAAACTATTCCCGATCTTATGAGCGATCTTTTTGTCATTACCACCTGTCCTTCGCTCTTATCTATTGCCATTGAACAAAAAAAGCAAACCGAAGGTACCACCTTATCTTAAATAAAAGATCCTAGGAGAGTTCTCTTAGGATTTTTTTGTTTTTGTTCCTTCGTACTG
>CAZJKO010000054.1:0-4893 GCA_964546995.1 uncultured Muribaculaceae bacterium
CAGGAGAAGAAGTCATGGGAACGACGTACCGTGGTATGATCCGTGTAGAAGCAACGCAAGTCATTCAAAGATTACCTGAACAACAACCATAAAAAAATATCTCAAAAGAGATATTTTTTTTAGGATGATTACTTCTTCTTTACAAAAGGCTTTTCGTTTGACTTAACAAATTCATCTAACAATTGTTTACATTCGACAGCTTGTTCTGTCGTTTTCATTTCATAAGCAATGCGTTCTTTATCACCATCGAAATAGGTGTTTAAATCTTGATATCGTTCTTCATCAGCAAAAACAATTCCTAAATGAATTAATTTTAAAGATAAATAATTGACACCTAAATAACTAAAAATAGTTTCGCGAGCGAGTTCTTCATTATGGCTTCGTACATCTTTTGCATTTTGGCAATAATTAACTCGTTCGGTAATTTCACGTGCAAAACGGAAAGTCCCTTCATTACAATAATGTGATTTTAGTAAGCGTCCTAATTCTTGTGAAGACATGTTAGCAATATGATTTGCTAGATCTTCTCTTGATTTGTAACTCATAATACATCTTTTCCTTTCTAGAACTCTATGATACAATAACCCTATCGATTCGTCAAGAGGAAGTGAAAAAATGAAAATAAAGTATGAGAAATTAAAACAAGAAAAAAACACAAGTGCCCGTCTTGGGAAAATTAAAACAAATTACGGTACATACGATACTCCTATGTTTATGCCCGTAGGAACGAAAGCAACCGTAAAAACATTAACGCCAGAAGAACTATACGATATGAATTGTGGTATCATCTTAGCCAATACTTACCATCTTTGGTTAAGACCTTCAGAAGATATCATAAAAAAAGCAGGAGGACTCCATCAGTTCATGAATTATAAAGGTCCTATTCTAACGGATAGTGGTGGATTTCAAGTGTTTTCTCTTGCCAAAAACAAAAAGAAAGACATTACCGAAGAAGGAGTACATTTTAAAAGCCATATCGATGGTAAACCTCTCTTATTGACACCCGAGTTATCGATCGAAATTCAAAATAAACTAGATAGTGACATCGCTATGAGTTTCGATGAATGTCCCCCATATCCAGTAACGTACGAATATATGAAACAAAGCGTCGAACGAACGCTTCGTTGGGCATCTCGTGGTAAAAAAGTTCATCGTAATGAAAATCAAGCTCTCTTTGGTATTGTCCAAGGTGGTGAATTTGAAGATCTTAGAAAGTATAGTGCCATCGAAACCGTAAAAATGGATTTCGATGGATATAGTATTGGGGGAACGAGCGTCGGGGAAGACAAAGAAACCATGTACAACATGATTTCTTATTCTACTCCCTATCTACCAGAAGATAAAGTTCGCTACCTGATGGGGGTAGGTGATCCGATCGATATTATCGAAGGAGTAATTCGTGGCGTCGATATTTTCGATTGCGTCTTACCAACTAGAATTGCTCGACATGGTCAAGTGTTTACAAGAGAAGGAAAAAAGAATCTCCATAACGCAATTTACAAAGAAGATTTTACCCCACTAGAAGCATCTTGCGATTGTTATACTTGCAAAAACTATACCAAAAGTTACCTCCGCCATTTAATCACAACGGACGAAATGTTAGGAGGAAGACTACTATCCATTCATAATATTCGCTTCTTAATCAAATTGACCGAAGAAATTCGCCTTGCCATAAAAGAAGATCGCCTTTTAGAATACCGTAAAGAATTTATCGAAACCTACACCAAAAAAAAGGATAATTAATCCCTATTTTGGTGTTTTTTGTCGATTGATCCCAAGAATACTACCAAAGATACACGAAAGAAGCAAAATAAGTTGATAGAAGAACATTTTCAAATTAAGTCCAATGCCAAATCCCAAATACGATAATAAGAAAAATAACACAAGGGGAAGAATACCGAGCTTTATTCCTTCTAACCATCCTTTTTGTTTACTTCGTTTTCCAATAAAAAAACCACCCAACATCATAGAAAGAACAGGAAAAAGAAGTTTTAAATAAGAAACGACATTAGAAGAGAATAAATTCATATAATAACCCAAAGAAAGTAGTATCAGAAAAATAACAAAACTGCCCAAAATAAATCCGATACCTCTAAGATAACGATTCATCATTTTCATTCTTTTCACATCCTAATAAATACATACTCTATTGTATAAAAAGATATACCTAAAATCATAATAAAATAAGAGGTGAAAAATCATGGATTATGTAACCGTATTAACGAGAACCGTTCTATTTTATATATTGATTACAATCTTATATCGTTTTATGGGAAAAAGAGAAGTAGGAGAACTAGGAATCGTCGATTTGATTGTATCGATCTTAATTGCAGAACTAGCAGCCATTTCGATTGACAATTTAGAAGAAAGCATCTTCCTATCGATTTTACCAATTCTTTTACTAGTAGGAATTCAAATCATGATGGCCAAAGTCTCGTTAAAAAACGAAAAAGTTCGCAATACTTTTGATGGAACCCCATCGGTAATGATTAATCGTGGCAAAGTCAATTTTAAAGAAATGGTAAAACAACGCTACAATTTAGATGATCTATTGTCTCAACTAAGAGAACAAGGAATTAAAAGTTTAGAAGAAGTCGATTATGCTATTTTAGAAAATAGTGGAAGGCTCTCTGTTTTCCAAAAAGAAAAAGATAAAGTAGGAGAATACCCAATTGCATTAATTCTAGATGGAAAAGTAGATAAAGAAACGCTAACACAAATAGAAAAAACAGAAGAATGGTTAGAAGATATGTTGAAACAAAAAGGAGTAAAACAAGAAGACGTATTCTATGCTTTTTACCGGAATAAAAGTTTATTTATTATTAAGAACAAAGAAGAAATTCGACAAAGTTAGAATCTCTAATTTTTTATACTTCTACATAGAATAGAGTAAGTAGAAGGTGAAAAGGATGAAGAAATTGGTAACTGTCGTTCTTCTTTTTTTCGTCGCAACTTGTCTTATCATGGAACAAAAAATGAACCCTGAACCAAAAGAAAAAGATGTTGCGTTCGAACAAAAAGAAATAAAGGAAAAAAGAGCAATATTTATTTCCTATTTAGAATATGAAAGATATTTGGAAGGACACGATGAAAAAATACAAAAAGAAGAGATCAATACCATGTTTGAAAATATGGCTCAAGATGGATTTAATATGGTCATTGCCCACGTGCGAAGCTTTTCGGATGCCATTTATCGTTCTAAGATATTTCCCACGAGTAAGTATATTCAAAACGAAAAGCAAGAATCTCCTACATACGATGTTCTTCAGTATATGATTGATGTTGCTCACCAAAACCATATGGAATTTCACGCTTGGATCAATCCATATCGCATTAGTAGTAACACAGACAGGAAAAGCATCACCAAAGATAACCCTTGTTATGAATTATTAAACACCAATCATGTTAAAGTAATTCATGGCAAAGGAATATTCTATAATCCAGCAAGTAGCAAAGTAAAAGAATTGATCGTAAAAGGAGTAAAAGAAATACTCGAAAACTATGCTGTTGATGGAATTCATTTTGACGATTATTTCTATCCTGACAACACCATCGATATGGTCGATTATTTAGAATACCAAGAACAAGGTGGTAAAATGACTTTGGAAGAATTCCATCTCGAACAAGTAAACGATCTCATCAAACAAGTGTATCAAACCATTAAAAATTATAAACAAGACTTATTATTTGGAATTTCACCAGAGGGAAACATCGACAATAACTATCAATTAAACTTTGCAGATACACGTAGATGGGCGTCATCTACTGACTACGTCGATTATCTCATGCCCCAAATTTACTTTGGCTTTGAAAACGAACGAAAACCGTACCTCGAAACTGTATCGATGTGGAACGAACTCATTACCAATGATCATGTAAAACTAATGCCTGCTTTAGCATTTTATAAAGTAGGATCCATCGATCAAAATGCCCTAAGCGGAAAAGAAGAATGGATTCAAAACGATGATGTGATAAAAAAAGAAGTACTAGTAAGTCGCAATTTAAAAAATTATCAAGGCTTTGCCTTATTTCGATATGAATATCTTTACAACGAATCCAAACAAACAGAAACAACTCTCAAAGAAGTAGAAAACCTAACAAGCATTTTAAAGTCGTAACTTTTCCTTGAATTTAAAGTGCAAATGAAGTATAATAAAAGCCACAACGGAAACGAGGGATAAAATGTCAAGAATAATAGCAAATGAAAATAGTAAAACCATTGAAGACTTATTAAAGAAAATGTATATAGGTGTAGGTAGTATCATCGTTGATTATAAAGATTTATATAGTAACGGAGAATTAGCATTATTAACGTCGATTAAAACGATTATGAAAAACCAGCTAAATCAATTAGAAGAAGGTACCATGGATGAAGAAGAAATCAATATGGTCTTAAGTTTTGAACAAGTATTGAAACCGTTCATCTTTCGTACCTGGAATTACGAAGAACGAAAAGGGGCAAAATACATTGCTTGGCAAAACAGTGATTACATCAATGAAAAAAAGCAAATCGTGTTAGCAACGTTTTCCAAAGAAAATCAATCGGTTAATCAAGCAAATTATGGAATTCAGTATCATGTAACACTAAATGGCTTTTTAGGAGCAAACGATAAAGACGTTGCAACGCTAATCGAAAAACATGCAAGAGCATCCATATACACTATTGGAACGACGACAAATGGGAAAGTAATTAATTCATATAATTTTGCAACAACTCTTATGACGCCAAGAAACATAGAAAAAAGTGATTATGAAGTAATACTAGATCGAAGATACATCACACCAATTTGTCTAATCTATAACGATGATGCAAACCTAGAGATGTTGAGAAGAGTGAGTGAATCTTATCACATTCCTCTAGAAGAAAAAGAACAATATAAAATCAAAGAAAAA
>CAZJKO010000055.1:0-4670 GCA_964546995.1 uncultured Muribaculaceae bacterium
ACTAAAACAAAAAGGAATGTTAACATTTTATCTATGTTAACACTCCTTTATTTATAAGTGTTTTAGTACCTCATTTTTTTATTTATGTGTACAAATACAAATTTCGCTACCACTTTTGATTTTATCAAATTCCTCAAAAAGCCTTATTTTACTTGGCTTTTAAACAACAATTTTTGTACTTTTTCCCGCTACCACATGGACAAGGATCATTTCTTCCTACTTTTTGTACACGTTTTGGTTGTTTTTTGGTATCTTTTTCACTGTCGTTTGTCATTTTGTTTTTTACTACTTCTTTACGTTCTATATTTTGTCTGATTTCTGCTTTTAATAGGAAGATGGTTGTATCTTTGTCTATTCTTTGAAGCATATTATCGAACAATTCAAATCCTTCCATTGTGTAAGCACGTAGTGGATCTTCTTGAGCATAGCTTCTTAGATGGATTCCTTCACGAAGATGCGCCATGGTATTAATGTGTTCCATCCAGTAATTATCAATGACATTTAGACTAAGTGCTTTTTCAAATTCATCTTTTACTTCTTGTGGAATAGAACCTATTTTCTCTTCGTACTCTTTTGTTACATGTTCATATAACATTTCGATTATGTCTTCTTCTTTTTTACCTTCTATATCACTTTTTTTAATATCTTTTCTTAAAAGATTCTGATTCGCAAATTCCGTAATCTCTTCCAAGTCTTTCTCTGTTAGATGTCCTTCTGGCATAATGTGAGAATTTACTAAATCTGTGATGTGGTTGTGCATTGCATCTAATACTCTTTGATGAATGGAATCACTATCTAAAATTTCATTTCTTTTTTGATACATGATTTCTCTTTGATTGTTCATAACATCATCGTACTGTAATAGTTGTTTTCTTATGTCAAAGTTATTTCCTTCGACACGTGTTTGTGCTGTACTTATCGCTTTGGTAAACGTTTTACTTTGAATTGGGGTATCCCCAAATCCTAAGCTCGTCATCATTCCTCTAATGCGATCACTTCCGAAACGAACCATCAATTCATCTTCCATCGATACAAAGAATTGCGTAAAGCCAGGATCTCCTTGACGACCTGAACGTCCACGTAACTGATTATCGATACGTCTTGATTCGTGACGTTCTGTTCCAATAACGCAAAGTCCACCTAATGCTCTAATTTCATCAGATAACTTAATATCGGTTCCACGTCCTGCCATATTCGTTGCAATTGTTACCGATTTTCCTTGTCCGATTTTAGCGATTATTTCTGCTTCGCGAGCATGATTCTTTGCATTTAATACTTCATGAGGAATCTTATGTTTTTTTAACATATCACTGATCAATTCACTTGTTTCAATGGCAATTGTTCCTACTAAAACAGGCTGTCCTTGTTGGTAACGCTCTTCTATTTCCTTAATAATTGCTTTATATTTTGCTTCTTTGCTTGCATAGACTAAATCTGGAGCATCGATACGTATTACTTCCTTGTTGGTAGGAATTTCGATGACATACATATTATATATATTTCTA
Source organism: uncultured Muribaculaceae bacterium (assembly GCA_964546995.1). Classification (GTDB taxonomy): domain Bacteria; phylum Bacillota_I; class Bacilli_A; order RF39; family UBA660; genus CAZJKO01. The sequence goes on from CAZJKO010000055.1 coordinate 1,506, forward strand.
AATTCTTCTTCTTCTGTTTTGGCTGTTCCTGTCATTCCCGCTAATTTTTTATACATACGGAATAAATTTTGGAAAGTAATTGTTGCTAAAGTTTTCGTTTCTTGTTGAATTTTGACACCTTCCTTGGCTTCGATGGCTTGGTGAAGCCCATCACTAAAAGCACGTCCTTTCATCAAGCGTCCTGTAAATTGATCGACGATAATGACCTCACCATCTTGAACGACATAATCGACATCATTTTTCATCGAATAATTGGCTTTTAGTGCTTGGTTGATATAATGAACTAACGTAGCTTGATTAATATCATATAAATTATCTACTTTAAAATAGCTTTCCGCTTTTTTTGTTCCTTCATCGGTGAGATTAACGCTTTTGGTTTTTTCGTCGTAAATGTATTCTTCTTCCGCTTTCAATCCTTTTACGAAACGATCGGCATCAATATATAAATTGGCACTCTGCATTCTTCCACCAGATATGATAAGTGGGGTTCTCGCTTCATCGATCAAAACAGAATCGACTTCATCGATGATGGCAAAATTTAAACCGCGGCTCACTCTATCTTCTTTTCTTACAACCATATTATCTCTTAAATAGTCAAATCCCACTTCGTTATTTGTGGTATAAAGAATATCACAGTTATATTGTTCTTGCTTTTCTTGAGGAGTCAAATCCCTTTTATTAATTCCTACAGTTAGTCCTAAAAAACGGTGAATTCCACCCATCCATTCTGCATCACGGCTTGCTAAGTATTCATTTACTGTAATAATATGTACCCCTTCACCACTTAAGGCATTTAAATAGGCAGGAAGAACACTGGTAAGCGTTTTTCCTTCTCCTGTTTTCATTTCTGCTATATTTCCAAAATGAATTGCTAATGCCCCTAACAATTGTACATAAAACGGTTTTTCGCCAATGACACGGTATGATGCTTCTCTTGCGACCGCAAACGCTTCGACCAAAATATCATCTAACGTTTCCCCTTTTTGTAATCGTTCTTTGAACTCTTCTGTTTTTGCCTTTAATTCTATATCCGTTAATTTACTCATGCTTTCATCTAAAGCTTCTATTTGGTCTGCTAATTGTTCAAATTTTTTTAATTCTTTATATTCATGATCGAACATTTTCTTTAACAAGTTCATTGTTCCATCTCCTTTGCACTTTCTATTCTATCAAAAAAAAAAGAAGAATAAAAGAGTTTTCTCTTATTCTGCCTCGATAATACCATATCCCGAATCTTTCCTTTTATATACGACCATCGGTTTTCCTGTATCTATATCTTTAAATAAGTAAAATTGATGACCAATCAATTCCATTTGTAATATAGCTTCTTCTTCATCCATTGGTTTTACTTCTACTTTTTTTCTTTTGACAATACTATCTTGTTCATCGTTTTCTTCATCCATGTAATCTAAAATAAAATCTTTGGTGGTCTTAGCCATTTTGCTTGCTAACTTCGTTTTATTTTTCTTAATTTGGCGTTCTAGTTTATCGATGACTTTATCGATGGCAGCATAGAAATCTTCATCCTCTTCTTCCGCTCTTAGCAAGAAGCTTCTTAGTGGAATTGTGACTTCTACCTTTTGGGTATAACCTTTGACCTTTACTAAAATATTGGCACGAACCTGTTCACTTTCTTCTAAATATTTTTCTAGTTTTTTAAGTTTGTCTTTTACATAGTCGTTCATTGCTTCCGTGACCTTCATACGGTCTCCTCTAATTAGTAATTCCATTTTATCACCTTCCACTTTTATCATAACATGTTTTGACTTCGATTCAAAGTGTAAATTTATGAAAAAATTGTGGAAAATATCCCACAATTTCAAATTTAAAAAACTACTCTGCTACAGTAGTTAATTCTTTTACAGCACTTACGTTAGTTGCTTGAAATCCTTTCGGTGTTTCTAATAATGTAAATTCTACTAATTGTCCTTCAGCTAAAGTTTTGTAGCCCTCTTGGTTAATTGCTGAGTAATGAACAAAGATGTCTTCATTTTCTTTATATTCAATAAATCCGTATCCTTTTTCATTATTAAACCACTTTACTTTTCCTTGCATGATTTTCCATTCCTCTCTTTTTAGTTTTGTTCAAATTCATTGATATCGTTGTGGTATAGTTGGCAAGCTATTATTCAAACATTACCATTTTACCAAAATTCATTTTTATTGATACTCTTTTCTTTTAAATGTCATTTTCGTTCCTTTTTCAGTTGATAATTAATTCTCAATTAACTTTTCTTCCGATTTTGTATGAAATATGACATTTTACAGATTTTTTCCATTTCGCATTCTTTAAAATGCTATGATGTTTTTGGATAAGTTAAGAGGTGATACGATTGAAGCAAAAGTTTCTCACCTATTCCATGCAGTCTATTATGCAGTATCATCAGAATTACACTGATGAAGAACAAGAGAAGCTAAAATACGGTTTGGAAGGAGTCTACCTTACTTTTACTAAAACAGTCATTTTGCTTACTGTGGCATTCCTTTTGGGAATTTTAAAAGAAACTTTAATTTTAGTTGTTCTTTTTAACATTATTCGTTATCCAGCATTTGGATTTCATGCTGATAGTAGTCATACTTGTTTAATCTTTTCGATGTTTCTATTTTTAGGCGTTCCATATCTTTTCTTACACCTTAAACTTTCTTTGGTAGCAGAAATCATTATTCTTTCTATATGTATGATGTCATTTCTACTATATGCTCCAGCAGATACTGTTAAACGTCCTTTAATTAACCCTAAGAAAAGAATGATTCGAAAATGTTCAGCATGTCTACTCGCTATTTTATATGTAATGGGATACTATTTCTTCCCGAATCCTATGATTGGTCAGTTATTACTATCTTCGTTAGTATTAGAAACAATTATGATTCATCCTATTACCTATAAGTTATTTCATCAACCATATCGTAATTATAAACACTATCAAAATTGATTTAAATGCGAAAGCATTTAAATATAGAAGAACATAAAGGAGGAAAGAATTATGAAAAAGACATTATCTTATGTATTAACTGCTGTTGCAATGATCGCTACTGGTGCTGCTAGTATGGGATGTATGTGGTTCTGGGCTGATGAACCAAGTGCTCCAAAATCAATGATCGACTAATTGAAAAGATCCTAGGAGAGTTCTCTTAGGATTTTTTTGTTTTTGTTCCTTCGTACTG
>CAZJKO010000056.1:0-4584 GCA_964546995.1 uncultured Muribaculaceae bacterium
TGGATAACACATTTTCACTTTTTCTTTTTGTTCCTAAATTTTACCGGAACTCAAAGCACCATTACCATCAAAATATAATATGAATCAAAACTCAAAAATATATCTATGTTAAAACCATTGAAGAGAGTAGACTTAATAATAAAATAAGGTGTGTGAGACCTTTTACTTTAAAAGATAAATGATGAAAATACATTATCCCATAACTTCTCCACCATTATTGTGAATAACTTGCCCAGTGACATAACTAGAATCATCTGATGCTAAAAATACAAATGTTGGAGCAAGTTCATAAGGCATAGCACCTCTTGCCATAGCTGCATTACTTCCAAGTGATGGGATTTTTTCTTTTACCCAACAAGCAGGTTGAAGTGGCGTCCAGAAAAAACCTGGTGCAATGGCATTGACACGAATATTTTTAAGAGCTAAATTTCTTGCTAAAGCTCGAGTAAATCCGACGATTGCTCCTTTTGTTGTCACATAGTCGATCAATTGTGGATCACCATAAAAAGTGGTAACGGAAGTTAAATTAATAATAGATGCTCCTGACGAAAGGTAAGGTAGAGTCGCTCTCGTTAAATAAAACATCCCATAAATATTTACTTTCATCGTTTGATCAAATTGCTCATCGCTAATGCATTCCAAAGAATCTTGCTGATATTGTACTCCAGCATTATTGACCAAAACATCGATGCGACCAAATTTTTCTAAAGTCTTTTGAACGACGGTTTCACAAAAATCCTTTTCTCGAAGATCACCAGATAAAAGAAGACATTCACCACCTAGCTTTTCAATGTACTCTTTCGTATAGTTGGCATCTTCATGTTCATTGTAATAGGGAATAACAACTTTAGCTCCTTCTTTCACAAAAATAATAGCGCATGCTCTACCAAGACCGCTATCACCACCAGTAACGATTGCTACCTTTCCCTTTAATTTACCACTTCCTTTATAATCGGGATTATCGAAAATAGGGAGAGGATCCATCACGTACTCCATACCCGGTTGAACGTTTTGTGATTGCTCAGGAGCCATAATCTCGTATTCAGTATTTTTAATACCAACATGATCGTAATATTTGAAGAATTGATTTCCAAAATGATAGTCAAAATTCATGTTTTCACCTCAATATAACATATGTAAAAGAACAAAATTGGTGATATTTGCCCCAAAAAAAGATACCCTAAAGTATCCATCAATAATAAGTATCAAAAATAATTTTTAAAATCTCTTTTGTAAAACCAATTTCCAATAAATCGTTTTCTCTCTTTTGAACGATATCATCGAAAACTTGCTTTTTCTCTTCTCTTGTCCCATAGTGAATTTTAGCATGACAATTTGGACAAAGCGCTACTAGATTTTGAATACAATCTAATTTAACACTAGGAAAGTTCTTTTGAATACCGAGTGGTACCAAATGATGTCCGACAACAAAGTTTGGCATATAGGGAGTAGGAAACGTGTGATGCATTTGATCCACTTCACAGCAAAAATGAGCTTTTGCAAGACTGGTCGTCTTAAGCTTCATATCTTGTGGATATCGACCTTTCCAATGTTCGACATCGCCGATCTCTTCGTATAGATCAAAAGATTTATTCTCATCATTAATAATAGCAAGTTCTTCTTCCGTATAAATATGTAATCCCTTAGCAAGTTCCAATTTAGTTTCAGTTGTGAGTTGATCTTCAATTCTCTCATCTTCCAGTTTTGTCATTTCAATCATGGCTTCTGCTTCTTGTGCTAACCGGAATCCTTTTTCTGTCAAACGATAACGATAAGGTGTCGTCTCGGTACGAATAAACAGTTCTTGATTACTTCTTCTTTCATAATTGGATACTAAAATATTGCGGATGGTCTGATCGATCACATCTTGGGGCGAAGCTAGATTCTTTTGATCCATTAAATCGACTAACGTATACTCTTGATAGATGAATTTGAATTTTTTTCGAACTTCGCCAGATGTAATATTTTCATTCTCGCGAATAATGTAGCATAGATATTTGCGAATTTCTTCTTCATTGGATTTAAATAGTTCAAAACGATCATTTTCATCGACTAAAAAGAAAGCATTGCGATTCGTCTTACGTTCTTCTTTAGGAATAGCATTCTTCTTTAAAATTTCGAGATATTCATCATATTCGATTGGTAAAGATCTCTTGACCCATTCGTAAACTTCATTGCTCTTTAAATCTTTTGGTCCTTGTCGGCCATTTCGATTGATGACTTCAATAAGCGTTTTCGCATCGTACATAGCTTCATTCCCCCTTTTTCACAACGTACAAATATTCAATCACGTATTTACTGCGATTACTTAAATTTCTAGATCCTCTAAATGTATTGTACTGTCTCTCAAGAACACGAACAGTCCCAATCGTACTTAGCATATCGATCATTTCCTGCTTGGTAATAAAACCTTCTGAATTGTACGAAATAAGTAGATAAGTACTATTTGCTTTCTTACAAAGCTCTCTAAAAGACGAAAGGGCTTCTCGTTTTTTATTGTAATTAGAACGATTCCAATCAGAAGGAATACCCGACACTTTACTAATATTCTTTGGTTCTTGATAGTTATTGATGACATTTAACATAAAGTAGTTTGACCCATAAGGATGTTGGTTGTAGGGAGGATCCATATAAATGACATCGACAGGATCTAACTTCTCAACCAAAGTATTAGCGTCCTCTTTATAAATTTCTACCTGACAAGAAAATCGACTAAAGACAGGAAAGGGAAGCGAAATATCTTTCATAATTCTCGAAAGTGCATTCTCGCCATCTCCTCCAAATTGTCCAATCCCCGTCTTAGAATTTTTATAAAACCCTTTAAACACCCCTGATGTATTGTTGTTTGTGGAAGCTTCTGTAAGAAGAGGTGCTAAAAAGAAAACCTGCATATCCCGAGGAAGGGTATCAATTAGCATCCGACAAGTATCGATATAATTTGCATTTCTTGTCGTAAAAAAAACGCGCTCTTCCTTTTTTATATCATGACTATCTAAAGGAGCATAAAGCCTAGAAATCATGCCTTGCTTTAATTCAAGCTGTAACTGTTCCGTCAAATAATTGTAGTGACTAACAAGCATATCCTGATCGATATCTTCTACATTTGCCAAATAGCACTGGTTTAAAGTATAAGAATAATCTTCTAAATCGTTGGCAATCAATTTATTGGCATGTTGCTTAAAATATCTAGAAACAATACCCGATCCCGAAAATAAATCGACCATATCTAGTTTTTCTTTATGTAAGTCCACTTTAATATCTTCGATTGCATCCCCAATAAAATCGAGAAGTGCTCGCTTATTTCCAATGTAAGTAATAATTTGATTGGTCAAATATTCTTCATTTTCTCTTACTGTACCATTTCCATTTTGCATATACGTATCCTCCAAGATCTTTCCTTTTCATTATACTATAAAAAACCATCATTAGTAAAGAAAAGAACACACAAAAAGGACAATGTACCAAAGATACATTGCCGTATTTTAACGCATCATTCTTTTTTCGACAAAAAGGATAATCGCATACATAAGATAAGATACAATTCCAAGTAAAAATACTGCAGTAATCACAAGATTGATATTGAATACTTGAGATCCATACATGATAAGATAGCCTAATCCTTCTTTAGAAACGAGTAGTTCTCCCATAATCACACCGATCAAAGACATACTAATATTGATCTTTAAACTGTTAATAATAGAGAGCTTATTGCTCGGAAGAACAGCTTGAAAGAAGATTTGCGTCTTGGATGCTTTAAATGATCGAAGTAGTGTAATAAAATGTTCATCTGTTGCTAAAAAACCATTGTAAATATTAATAATACTAATGATGAGAGAAATGAGAAGAGCCATAAAAATAATGGAATTGATACTTGCTCCAACCCAGATAATAATTAAAGGTCCTAAAGCAACTTTAGGTAGTGAATTAATAATCGTTAAATAAGGATCACTTACTTTTGCCACAAATGGATTCCACCAAAGAACAACCGAAATGATAAATCCTAAGATAGAAGCAATACCAAAACTAAGAATCGTTTCGTATACAGTAACGCCGATATGTTGAAATAACTGGTTGGTCTTAGCAAGATTGATTAGTGTATGGACAACACTAGATGGCGATGAAGTAAGAAAGGTATTAATCGTATGTGTTTGAACAAGAATCTCCCAAAGAGCGATGAAAAAAACAAGAATAAAAATTTGAGTAAATAGAATCCATCTTTTTTTTCGTTTTCTCCGTTTTAAGAATTCGATATGTTCTGAACGATCATGATCAACATGATTAGCAGGATAAGTGGACATCTAAATCCCTCCAAATTTGATCGTAATAAGTACTGAATTCCTTACATTTACGATTGTGAATTGGATTTTTTTTGTCAGTAAGATGGATATCGTAGATTTTTTTTACTGTTGCAGGACGTTTGGTTAAAACGATAATACGGTCAGATAGACTAATTGCTTCCGCTAAATCGTGGGTTACCATAATGGCAGATTTCCCTTCGTTTTTTATCATCCGAAAGACGTCGTCGCTAAGTGCAAGTCTCGTCTGGTAATCTAAAGCAGAAAACGGCTCATCGAGAAGGAGTAT
>CAZJKO010000057.1:0-4541 GCA_964546995.1 uncultured Muribaculaceae bacterium
ACTTTTTGAGTCGTTATGCATATTATCTATGCACTTCAGATTGATTTAACGTTTTATTTTTAGTACAATTATCTAAAATTAGGTTAAATATGAAATAGTTTGAAACACTTCCACCTTATTTTTCACATGAACTAGAATTAAGATATAAAAAAGATTGCATATGTTAGTAGCAATCCCTTATAAATACTATCTATAATCAAATTTTATCTATTTTGTTAAGGTTAAAATGGTTTTTCGTTCTTCTTGCCTTGCTGCTTCGGAAACGGTTGTTAGGTAGTCATTAAAAAATTCAAAATGAGCATCATTTTCTTTGGCAATTTCCATCAATTGTTTGATCTGTCTTAATTTTTGTGATGCACTAATCGTTCCTTTGAAAAATGATTCTGTTTGAGTAATCGATACGGCTGTTGGTATAGATATCGTTTGCCCTTTAAACATTTTTTCTAAAAAGGTGGTAGGGAAAAGTGTTTCTATATATTGTTTTCCATTTGTATCTTTCGCTATCCCCATCATGTGATATGGATAGTTTGCATCATTACTTTCTACAAAGAAAAAGGTATGAGCATTCATATAGGTTGGATATCCATTGTTTTCTGCTATATTTTTATCGTAGTGAATTGCTCCAAAATTATAGTCTGTAAAATTGGAAAACTTGGCAAATACTTCCGATCTTACTTTGATACGATATAAATTGAATAAAGAGAAATTTTCCTTTTCATTGATGTTCAAAAAATCATCCATGTTGTCCATGATATCTCTCAACAATTGATAACTGCCAATTCTTTCTCCTCCGTAGAATTGTTCGATAATTCCTTTTTCTATAAATGTTTTCATATCTGGCATTCCGACAAGGTGAGAGAACGTTCTTTCTTCGATTATAAATTCTAGGTTTTCCCCATTACTAAAAGTAATATCGAACATTTTATTTTTATAGTAAGTGTCGTAAATTAGTAATGCTTCTTTTAATTCTAGTAAAGCATCTTTTGCATATTCATGTCCTGGATATGGAATTTTGGTTTCTTCTTTTTGATTGACAAACATCATTTCACGATTGGTAATCATTATTATCCCCCTTTTTATCGGGCTTTATTTTATCATCTTTTTCTTATTTTGTCAATTTTGGTTGAGGTTTTTTCCTCTTTTCTTTATAATGTTAGTTGTAAGTGAGTGGTGATTTTATGAAATTAGCGATAGAGTGGAAGGATTATGAATTAATCGATTGTTCTTGTGGAGAGAAGTTAGAACGTTGGGGAAATGTTCTATTGTTGCGTCCTGATCCACAAATTATTTGGAATTCTTTTTCTCTTTCTGAACGTTATTCTTCGATCGATGCGATTTATCATCGTAGTAATAAGGGTGGCGGTTATTGGGAAAATTTGAAGGATGTTCCTCATAGTTGGCATGTTCACTATAAAGATTTAACATTTTGTATTAAGCAAATGGGATTTAAACATACAGGTCTTTTTCCCGAACAAGCGGTTAATTGGGATTTTATGATGGATAAGATTAGAAGAAGTAAGCGATCTATTTCTGTTCTCAATTTATTTGCTTATACGGGTGGAGCGACTGTTGCGTGTCTCAAGGCTGGTGCTAGTGTTGTCCATGTGGATTCTTCTCGTGGTATGGTCGATTGGGCGAAAGAAAATGTGAAAGCATCGGGATTAGAAGAAAAGCCAGTACGTTATATTGTCGATGATGTTAAAAAGTTTGTGATGCGGGAAAAAAGAAGGGGGCATAAGTACGATGCGATCGTGATGGATCCACCTAGCTATGGTCGAGGAAGTAATGGAGAAGTGTGGAATATTGAAAAAGATTTGGACGAATTACTTTGCCTATGTATGGATATTTTGGTTGATGATCCGTTGTTTTTCTTGATTAATTCTTATACGACTGGGTTCTCTAGTCAGGTTCTTTCGAATTTGTTGACGGTTTATTTTGGTGATAAAAAGGGTGCTATTACGCATGGGGAAATAGGACTTCCTATTACTAACGGGGCACTTGTTCTTCCCTGTGGCATTTACGGTAGGTACGAAAGCAATGAATAAGGTACCGATTCTTTATGAAGACAATCACATCATTGTGGTGGAAAAGCCTGTCAATGTATTAAGTCAAGCGGATTCGACAAAGGATCTCGATTTGCTTTCGATGATTAAAGATTATCTTAAAGAGAAATATCATAAGCCAGGTAATGTTTATTTAGGTCTTGTTCATCGACTCGATCGTCCTGTTGGAGGGCTCATGGTTTTTGCGAAGACCTCGAAAGCAGCATCTCGTCTTTCTAAAGAGATTCGAGAGCATCGGTTTAAGAAGGTATACTATGCTATCGTCCATGGTGAATTACCTTCTAGTGGTACTTTTGAAGACTATTTATATAAAACAGAAACGAAAGATACTATCATCGATTCCAAGAGAGGAAAGTATTCGAAATTGACATACGAAGTGGTTTCTTATCATCCTTTGAAGAAACTGACTTTGGTTCGCGTTTATTTAGAGACGGGGAGACATCATCAAATTAGAGTTCAATTTGCATCGCGGGGGTATCCTCTATATGGGGACCAACGATATGGTCAAAAAGAAAATGTGCCTATTGCTCTTTACTGTCATGAACTTTCTTTTCACCATCCAACACAAGATAAGAATCTTGTGTTTACCAAAGATCCAGAGCCAAGTGGGGCATGGACATTTTTCAATTTGTAAATAAAGTGTAAAGTAGAGAATTCATTTGCAATTATCTACTTTTTTTGTTATGATTAGAATAGAATAAATGAGGGAGATGAAAAGTATGAACCACTTAGCGTTTAGTTTTGATCCTAGTTGGTTTTTAACTGTACCAGGCTTATTGATTACTGGGGGAGTTTTATTATTAATTATTGCGTTAGTTATTTTTATTGTGACAAGTGGAAAAGGAAATAAAAAAGAAAAAGCGAAGAAAGTTGACATGGTTTTAGAAGAAGAGAAACCTGTTACGATGGAAGATACTTCTGTTTCGTTGGATGTTCCTGAAAAGACGGAAGTCGAAGAGAAAAAGCCGTTTATTCAAATTCCTGAAGAGGATGAAGATACGGAACCTTCTTTGGAATCCAATCCTGTTTCTAAAGAGGAGGAAGTAGTGCCTTCGATTATGCCTGAAGCTCAACCAGTCGATCCTATAGATACCAATACCAAAGTGAATGATCTTGCTTCGTTCGATCCGTTCCCTGAAGTTACATTCGAATCTCATGATGAACAAGACGTAGAAAAAACGGAAGAAGCCCCTTTTGTTTCACCAATTCCTACTGTTTCGGATTCAGGAGTAGAGAATAAAGATAAAGTATCTATTTACGGTGGCGTTAGTCCTACTATTCCACCAATTATGGAAGAAAAGAAGGAATCTCATCAAATTTATGGTGGAGCAAATCCATTAGATGCTACGCAGTCTATCCCTATCGTTCAGAAAAATCATGGTTATGCCTCTTCTTTGAAAGAGACTGTTTCTACGGCTCAGAATAATCGTTTCGATGATTTGGCAAATTTTAGACCAATCGCCGATGATGATGCATCTAATGAAAAAGAAGAATTAAATAAAAAAGATGATGTAGAAATGCTCGATTTTTAAAAGACTTTTTAGTCTTTTTTTGCTTTTCAAACTTTTAAATATATGATATGATTTAGTTATAAAATGGAAAACAGGAAGTGATCAAGTATGAAAACAGGTCTTGAATATTGCGTGCGGGGGGGGGGACCTTACTAGACAAATAAACATTGTCACTTCTTTTGCGTGTGTAAATACAGGATAGGTTTATCCTGTATTTTTCGTGTGATAAAAAGATGAGAGGTGTAAAAAAATGAACGAAGAAAAACAGAAGAAATTATTTTTAATTGGAATGAGTGTGTTGTTAATACTCGTATTACTAGGAGGAGGAACGTATGCATGGCTTACCTTACAATTAAAAGGGACCAAAGTAAATGTGTTACGAGCAGGAAATCTTGCTTTGATCTTAGATGATGAAAATAGTATTGGGATTCATCAGGACAAAGCAGTACCCACTCTCGATAAAGTTGGAGAGACACTAGATCCCTATCACTTTACGTTAGAGAATTTAAGTGATCTACCAACAGGATATACAATCTATTTGGATGATTTGGATCTAGAAGAAGGAGAAGAGCGAATGCTTGATGAATACCTTCGATATAGTCTAACCAAAGATGGAACAAGTAGAACGGATGATCTTACTTCAACAGGAGAAAATCCTAACCGTGTGTTAGATAGTGGAACGATCGCAGGAGGACAAACGATTACTTACGATTTAAGACTATGGATCAATATCAGCACGGGAAATGAAGCGATGGGAAAAGCATTTCGAGGTAAAATTAGAGTCGTAGCCGTACAAGAAGAGAAAGAACCAAACAAACATATTTTACATGTTTATCAGTATCATGAGACTAGTTGTTTAACGGGAGAAGAGTCAACGTGTGTTGAGATAGGTCCACAGGATGAGTATCGTGCAGGAACGATTATTCAATATCAAGTAAATGATACAGAGTCAAAGTACTTCCATGTG
>CAZJKO010000058.1:0-4418 GCA_964546995.1 uncultured Muribaculaceae bacterium
TAGTTAGTTGCCTATACCAAGTTTTTCTTCATTCATATATTAATAAATGAATTAGGAGGTTAATTTATGACTAATTTTTTATCCTTTTTAATAGATCTATCTCCCGTATGGCAAGCCCTTCTTGCAACAATTTTTACTTGGGCAGTGACAGCGCTTGGAGCTAGTCTTGTATTTTTCTTTAAGAAAATCAATAAAAATCTATTGGATGGTATGTTGGGCTTTGCTGCTGGAGTGATGATTGCGGCTTCATTTTGGTCTTTATTGTCACCTGGTATTCAGATGGCAGAAGAGTTAAATATGATCGCGTGGCTCGTGGCATTTTTGGGTTTTTTTTCAGGAGGTCTACTTCTTTTTGTTGGAGATAAAGTTTACGATCTTTACGAAAGGCGTCATCCCAAGAAAAAAAACGAAGATAAGAGTAGTAGTTTTAAACGTTGTTTAATGCTCGTTACATCGATTACGTTACACAATATCCCTGAAGGTCTTGCGGTAGGCGTTGCCTTTGGATCGCTTTCCTATGGTTTAACTGGATCGACGTTAGCTGCTGCTATTACCCTTGCTATTGGTATTGGACTTCAGAACTTTCCAGAAGGTAGTGCTGTTAGTTTGCCACTTCGTAGAGAGGGATATTCTAGGAAAAAAGCCTTTTTCTACGGACAAATTAGTGGTATTGTCGAACCGATCGCTGGTGTACTTGGAGCTCTTTTGGTATTAAAGATGCGTTACTTGTTACCATTTTTACTAACCTTCGCGGCAGGAGCTATGATCTATGTTGTAGTAGAAGAACTTATTCCTGAAAGTCAGACAAACAAAAAGAAAGATTTGATGGCGTTGTTTACGCTAATTGGTTTTTCCGTTATGATGATTCTAGATATTTCTTTAGGTTAAAAAATTCAACGACAATTGTTCGTTGAATTTTATTTTATTTTTTCTTTGGTTTTAGCGTCTCTTCGATTGGGAAAGATCTTATTCAAACGACTATCTGGGAAGTGTTTATCTAAAAAGATATCTATCCTATTTTCTGGTTCTTGGCCATTGATTCGTGCTTCTTGGCGAAGACAAGCAATACTCGATATGAACATATTCATAATAAAGAATGCTGCGAGAATGCAACTACATGTAAAACGATGACTTTCTTTTATGTGATGAATGGCTCTTTTAAAGTACGGGTAAATTGCTTTCATCAACACTAGTGTGCAAAGCCCCCAACAAACCATGTGAAAGGGACTAGTTCTTCCCCCTAAATTGAGAAAGTTTTTACTATAATTCCACGAAATGGTACCAAAGACGATTTCTTGTATCCAAGAACACAAATATTCAAAAACTCCACCTAATAAGGCCCCTATTGCAAAAATAGAAATACCATTTTTACATTTTTTTAAAGCAAATACAATTAGTAGTGTACCAAAACCATATACTGTGTTGAAAGGACCATATACGAGACCACTTCTACTTTCAATATAACCTCTTTGAATATAGCAAAGGATGGTTTCGTAAAGCCAACCTAAAAAGCATCCTAGTGTAAATAGGAAAACGATTTCAAAAAATAAATTGATTCTTCTTTCTTTTTTTGATACTTCACTCATCGCATTATCCTCTATTTATTTTTATCTTATCACAATTTTCTTTCTTACTCAACAGAAAAATATTTACCTATATTTACTCTAATTATCTTTATCTTGATTTTGGAAAGGATGCTTTAATTTACGTTTGATTTCTTCTTCTATTATTTTTATCGCCACATGGTAAATGTGCTTTGCTTCCTCTTCTTTTATATCTAATGCATCTTTTAAATCCATTATGATTTTATCTTTGTTCTTTTTCGAAATGAAGAAGTTTTTTTCCAAGATGTCGTTGATCATATTACACGTATCCTGTGAGTAACCTAGTTGCAAAAATAATTCTTCTATAAACTTATGCTTATTCATCGTCATTTCCATACATCTTTCCTTTCGAATCTAATTGTATCTCATACCCATATTGAAATATGTAGGCAACACTAAATAAAAATAGTATTTCAATTAGACCAAAGAATTCAAAACCGATGTTTAAGTCTTTTCTTAATACGATTTCAAATAATATCCCAACGACGTCTGGTAGTAGCGTTACTGCAATTAATAAATAGGCTACCTTTTTGATATAACTTACATTTTCTAATGTAAATGGGGTATCTCCTTTATTGATGTTATTAAATAAATTCTCTAATGATTTTAGCATGATACTTATCAATACTAAACATATGATAAGAAAAGCAAAGCCTGTTTCTACATAACTAATAATCATTAATTTTGAGTTGTTTTGCAAAAGTTCTTTGATTTGAATGATGTCTTTTTGATTGGCATCAGATCGTATGGTAACATCCTTTACCGTTACAGATATTTTATCATTTGCCTCTGTTATGGTAAGGACTTCTTGACCATCAAACCATATTGTATTGTCTTTTACTTCCGTTTTACTGATAAATACTCCCGTAATGATCATGGTTAAAGCGATAATGGGAATACATACGATAACGATGATTCTCATAATTTTAGCAATGATTGATATGGTTTTACTTAATCCTTTCATTTTGCGTTGCTGTTCTTTTTTTAGTTTAACGACATTCACTTTTACTTCTTCTGATAGGGAATCAGCATCGATGATGGCATCGTTTACTAAATCATTAATGTGGCAATGAAAGATATGACACAATTCTAAAATGTTGTTCATTTCAGGATAAGCGTCACCAGTTTCCCATTTACTAACACTCTGTCTCGAGACTTGCATTTTTGCCGCTAATTCTTCTTGGGATAGGTTTTTTCTTTTTCGTAACGTTCTTAAATTATCTCCAAATTTCATTTTCTTTTCTCCTTTTCCCAATTATTATATACATAAACTCCTTTTTAAACCATCAACTTTCAGTTGCATCTTCGTTCTTACTATTCCTTTCCTAGATCGATCATACTTTTTTCATAATCTTTTACATAGTATTTGATATTCGTTCTCCCTTTTTGAATGATTGTATGCCCTTCTTGCGTTAACTTTTTCTTTTGTAATTCTATTCCTCCTGGATATTTTGCATTTAATTCACCATTGTTTTTCAAGGTTCGCCAATAAGGTGTTTCATCATGATCTCTTTGATCACTTGCCCATGCAACGATAGACGTAAATATTCCTGCTGTAATGGGATCTGTGAAATCGGCACGATTCTGTTTTGCAAAATACTTCCGTATTTCTCCAACCGTTATTAGTTTTCCATAAGGGATTTTTTTCATTACTTCATCATAGGCGATAGGTGGAGCGAAAAACATCTTTGTTCCGCCATATTTTTTAATACTTTGTTCATCGGTTATCGTAATGATTTTTGGCATGTCTTTGTTGTCTTTTAACATTTTATTAAAGTCTTTTTTCTTTTCATTTGCCATGTTCTTTTTCTCCTTTTAAAACCATCATACCTCAGATGTTTCTTTCATGCAATGAGACAGTTTTATTTTTTCAAACAAAAAAGCTCGAATCTATTTCGAACTTTTCGTGAACAATATTTTAACGTTTTGAGAATTGTGGAGCACGACGTGCTTTTTTCAATCCTGGTTTTTTACGTTCTTTTTTACGTGAATCTCTGGTAATGAATCCAGCTGGCTTTAAAATTTTACGGAAGCTATTTTCAGAATCTTTTGCTGTTGTTTTATCGTAGTCTAATAATGCTCTTGTGATTCCTAAACGAATTGCTCCTGTTTGTCCTGAGAAGCCACCACCAGTTACTTCTGCTTCAACATCGAAGATTTCTCTTGTATTTGTTGCATCTAGTGGTTGAGTTAGATCCATGATTAAGGTTTCAAATGGTAGATATTCTTTTACATCTTTTCCATTGACTGTGATTTTACCTGTTCCTGGAATTAAACGGACTCTTGCAACACTTGTCTTACGACGTCCTGTTCCTGTATATCCTTGCTTGCTATTCTTTGCCATTTAAAACCCTCCTTATTTCAACTCAAGCGTCACAGGCTTTTGAGCCATGTGTGGATGAGTTTCTCCTTCGTATACGAATAGTTTTCCGTACATTGTTCTACCTAATCTATTGTGAGGAAGCATTCCTTTAACAGCGCGTTCCATCATTTCGATTGGATAATTCTCTTTCATTACTTTTGCTGTTCTTTCACGTAATCCACCTGGATACATAGAGTGATTGTAATACATCTTTTTCTCTAGTTTGTTTCCAGTTAATGCAACTTCTTTAGCATTAATGATAATTACATAGTCACCACAATCGATATGTGGTGTAAACGTTGGTTTGTGTTTACCACGTAAAATATGTGCTGCTTTACTCGCAACGCGTCCTAATGGTTGTCCTTTGGCATCGATAACATACCACTTACGGTCAACCGTTTCTTTTTTTTGCATATAACTTGTCATATTTTTCTTTCTCCTTCTACTTAAGT
>CAZJKO010000059.1:0-3181 GCA_964546995.1 uncultured Muribaculaceae bacterium
TAATTCTATCTCTAGTAATTCTTATCTTCCTATTAGTATTACTACTATTTATAGTTTTAATATAAAAAGAAAACCACCTAACTCAGCAATGATTTAGGTGATAACCATTTATAGGAAACACTCAACACTGCAATATTGAATGCTCCATTTTTATTTTATGCAAGTTTCCTTGACAAATACACAATAACATAAAAACGACTTTTTGACAAGTCGTTTTACTTGATACTCGAAAGTTCGAGTTTCCTATCAATCTGGTGGACTGTTAGGGATTCGAACCCTAGACCCACTGATTAAGAGTCAGTTGCTCTACCAACTGAGCTAACAGTCCATATCATGGTGAGCAATATAGGATTTGAACCTACGACCTCTACGATGTCAACGTAGCGCTCTAACCAACTGAGCTAATCGCTCAAAACAACTTTATTTTATCTTAAATTTTAGTATTTTGCAAGACTTTTTCTATGATTTTACAAATTCTTCGAGAATGATAAAAAGAAATGACGATTTTGTAATTTTGGTTTTTTAATTTTATGCTATAATAAACATAGAAGAGGAAATAATTATGGAAGAAAAAATAAAAACAATCACACGGTTTCATCCTGAAATAACAGAAGGATTAAGTCAAAGTCAAGTAGAAAAACGAAAAGAAGAAGGACTAGTTAATTACGATACCGCCATTCCTACCAAAACAGTTGGACAAATTATCAAAAATAATGTGTTTACACTGTTTAATTTTTTGAATTTTTTCTTAGGTTTTGCTGTTTTGTTAGTTGGTTCATATAAAAATTTAACATTTTTAGGTATCGTCTTTTGCAATACAGCGATTAGCACTTTTCAAGAAATTCATGCCAAAAAAATCATCGATAAATTGTCGATTATTGCATCTCAAAAAGTTCAGGTAATAAGAAATGGAAAACCGACCCATATTGCGCCAGAGGAAATGGTATTAGATGACATCGTATCGTTATCAGTAGGAAACCAAATCGTAACAGATTGTTACTTAAAACAAGGTACCATCGAAGTAAATGAATCGTTTATTACTGGTGAAAGCGATCCTATTTTGAAAAAAGAAGGAGATATGTTACTATCAGGAAGTTTTGTCATTAGTGGAAATGCATTAGCACAAGTAGAACATATCGGAAATGATAATTATACTTCGAAAATTTCAAGTGGTGCAAAATATGTGAAAAAAGTAAATTCCGAAATCATGAAGTCCCTCCAAAAAATTATCAAAATGACATCTTTTTTGATCGTGCCAATTGGTATATTACTATTTTATAGACAAATTACATTAGAAAATAATACCCTAACTGCATCCGTTGTCAATACGGTTGCTGCCCTAATTGGAATGATTCCGGAAGGACTCGTCCTTTTAACGAGCACCGTGTTAGCAGTAAGCATTATGCGACTTGCCAAAAATCATGTCTTAGTTCAAGAATTATACTGCATCGAAACATTGGCAAGAGTGGATGTCATCTGTCTCGATAAAACAGGAACGATCACAGAAGGGTGTATGGAAGTTGCCGATACCGTCCTTTTAAAAAACACAACGGAAGAGGAAGTAGAAGAGGCGATCGCTGCGATCAATGAAGCCCTAAAAGATAAAAATCCTACAGCTCTCGCTTTAAGAAAAACATTTCCTCATCATTCATCATTAGAAGTAGAAAAAACGTATCCTTTTTCATCAGACAAAAAGTATTCTGCCGTGAAAATTAAAGATAGAGGAACGTATGTCTTGGGAGCACCAGAATTCTTGTTGGAAGAACAACTCGAATCATTCCGCAAAGAATTAGAAGAATATGCTGTAAATCATCGTGTGATATTATTAGGAATAACCAAGGAAGAAATAAAAAACGACAAAAAAGTTCATCGCATAGAACCGAAAGCATTTATCTTACTTCGTGATAAAATTAGAAAAGAAGCCAAAGATACATTGAAATATTTCAAAGATCAAAACGTTGCCATTAAAATTATATCTGGAGACAGTAAAGATACAGTATTAAGTATTGCCAAACGAGCAGGCTTATCGCCATCTCTAAAAGCGATCGATGCCAAAGAATTAACCACAAACGAGCAAATCGAAAAAGCCATATTGGAATACGATGTATTCGGACGAGTAAGTCCCCTTCAAAAAAAAGAATTTGTTCAAGCGTTAAAAAGACAAGGACACACCGTTGCCATGACAGGAGATGGCGTGAATGATGTGTTGGCCTTAAAAGAAGCAGATTGCTCCATCGCCATGGCAGAAGGAAGTGACGCTGCAAGAAACGTAAGTCAATTAGTATTGCTTCAATCGAATTTTGATGCTATGCCAAAAGTTGTCTTGGAGGGAAGAAGAACCATTAACAATATCGAACGATCTGCATCACTATTTTTAGTAAAGACAATTTATGCAACAATATTAGCTGTACTTTTCTTATTTTTGACCATGCCATATCCCTTTATCCCGATTCAACTATCTCTTACAAGTGTTGTAACAATCGGAATTCCATCCTTTATTTTGGCACTAGAACCCAACAAAGAACGAATAAAAGGACAGTTTCTAAAAAATGTGATTAGTAAAGCAATGCCAGCCGCCTTTACAATTGTATGCAATATTTTATTGATATTACTATCTGCTTATGCATTTCATTTAAAACAAATAGAAGTATCTACCTTGTCTGTCATCATGACAGGATATACTGGATTTATTTTACTATATAATATATGTCACCCCTTCAATAGATTGCGTCTATGTCTATTCATTGCCATGTTCGCTATATTTATAGTAGGAATATTTGCTTTACCAGAATTGTTTTCGTTAGCTACTATTCATTTTGGATTATTAGTATTATTGTTTCTGTTAATGTATTTATCCCTTTATCTATATAAATTGTTTTCTCATCTCATTGTTACCTTTTTGAAAAAGAAGAGCACGATTTCATAGCAAATGGTGCTTTTTTTACTAAAAAGTCGTAAAAAGCACTTGATTTCACTAATGTTTTATAGTAATCTAGTATTAGATTTTGTTTCGCGTAGGAAAAACGCGAAAAAAGAGTCACAAATATCTTGCATTTTGCATAAAACTATTGTAGAATGTAAAAGTACAATTCATTTATAAATGGGCTTGTAGCTCAGTTGGTTAGAGCACACGCTTGATAAGCGTGGGGTCACAGGTTCAAGTCCTGTCAGGCCCACCATT
>CAZJKO010000060.1:0-2791 GCA_964546995.1 uncultured Muribaculaceae bacterium
AATACAGGATACACTTATCCTGTATTAGAACACAAAAAAGAAGTGACAAAGTTTATTTGTCTAGTAAGGTCCCCCCCCCCCCCACTTACGATTTTTCTGACATTTTTCCATCCAAATCACTTCTTCCTACTATCTATTAAGATTATAACATAACTAAAAATGGCTTTCAAGAAAAAAAGAAAAAGAACTTTCTCTATTTTTTATCCATCTCCTTTCTATCGTCTTCCTTTGTCTAAATCAAGAACAAGTTGCAAGTTCATACTTTTGAAAACAGATCTAGAAAGTCATTGCAATTATGAAATATTAAGACTCTGTACTACAAGAAAACCGAGAATAGACGATGAAAATAGTAACTTCTATGGTGCTATAAGGAAAGATTGTGATGCAACTTTCCAAAAAAATGATACAATAGTATTGTTTACATCCAATAAAGATATTACAAACAGAGTAAAAATTGCCTTGCTTGACGCAAAAACTAGTATTAAAATAAGGAGAGAAAAATGGAGTATTGGGATTTATTTGATAAAGAAAGAAATTTATTAAATCATAAAGGAATTCGCGGAGAAAAATTGAAAAACGGAGAATACCATATTGTAATCAATGCCTGGATAAAAAATAAAAAAGGAGGGATAAAGTGACACCATCAGAAATCGATGAACAAACAAATCTAAAAAAAACCTTAAAAAAATATAAAGAAGCGATAGGAGACATCAAATTAACAATCAACTCTTTAACCAATCGTACTGACATGGACAAAGATACTCAATATGCATTATTAAAACAATACCAAAATAAGTTGAGAGTAATGATCGAAGGAGTAAAGAAACCATACTTTGCAAGAATTGATTTTAAAGGGAAAGATCATATTAACGAAGATATTTGTTATATTGGAAAAGTAGGAGTATCTGATTCTGATAATAAAATTATTACAGTAGATTGGAGAGCACCGATCGCTTCCCTTTATTACGATAGTAATCTAGGTTTCACGTCATATTTAGCGCCAGAAGGACGCATTGAAGGAGAACTGAAGTTAAAACGACAATACGATATAGAAAATGAAACATTAATCTCTTATCATGATGTTGATACAGTCTCAAACGATGAAATATTAAAACCATATTTAGATGTAAACGCAGACAATCGTCTAAAGAATATTGTCAGTTCTATTCAAGAAGAACAAAACCAAGTCATTAGAAAAGAATTAAGCGAAAACATCATTGTCCAAGGAGTTGCAGGAAGTGGTAAAACAACTGTAGCACTTCACCGTATTGCATACTTAGCATACAATCACAAAGATAAAATTCATTCCAATCAATACATGGTTATCGGACCTAATAAATTCTTTATTCAATACATTTCTTCGGTACTACCAGACTTAGATGTTACAGAAGTACCCCAACTAACATATGAGGAATTGGTAAAAAAGTACACTCAGGAAGAATTCCAAGTAAAAGATGTAGGCTATACTCCACTACCATTTAATATATATAAATACAAAGTATCAATGGAAATGAAAGAAGCCCTCGATCAATTTATAAAAGATGTAGAAAAAGAACAAGTCTTACCAAAAAAAGATTTTGAAATAAAAGGGTTCAAAATCTTACCTCAAAAATCATTTGAAGAAATCTATCAAAGTATTGATGACAAACTATGTCCAAATTTAGAACTAAAAATAGAAAAAACGATTCTAATCGCATCAAATATGATCGAACAAAAAGAAGAAGAATTACTTACTTATCTATTAAAAACGATAGACAAGCGAATGAACGATGCCCCAAGTTTTAAAGAAAAAACAAAAATTATAAAAGATTATGAAGCTGTAAAAAAAGAAATAATAAAAGGATGCACAACAAGTTTAAAAAAGTATTTTACTTTTAAAAATAAAAAAGTAACAACACTATATGATGAATGGATTAAAAATATAGATAAATATATAGATCCCCAAATTGCAAGTATGATAAAAAGAACGAAATGTAAAGAAAAAAATACGTATGCATTAGAAGATTTACCGGCACTTGCCTATTTAAATTTGAAAATAAAAAATAATCAAGAATTCAAAAACTATCGCCATACAGTAATCGATGAAGCACAAGACTACGGAGAATTCGCATTCTATACATTAAAAGAAATTTTATCAAAATCTACATTTAGCATCTTTGGCGACTTAGCACAGTCCATTTATGACTATAGAAGTATTCATTCTTGGGAAGAAGTTTTAAATACAAGTTTTCAAAATGATGGAAGGATCCAATACTTAAGGAAAAGTTATAGAACAACGATTGAAATCATGGAAGCAGCAAACGAAATATTAGAATACATCGGCTTAAAAACTGCTGAACCAGTCATAAGACATGGCGAAAATGTTAAAATATTAAAACTTAAAAATAACTTATATAAAACCTTAGAAGAAAGAATTCAAAAATTAAAAACAAAAAAATATAATTCGATTGCACTAATAAGTAGAAATGATAATGACGCCCACAAAGTAACGGAAGAATTAACAAAACAAGGTTTATCCATTTCTGAAATAACTCAAGAAAACCAAGAGTACACAGGTGGCTTATGCTCTGTTTCCTGCTCTCTTGCAAAAGGCTTAGAATTTGATGCGGTAATTATTACAGATGCCTCTGAAAAAACGTATCATTCAAAAAATCAAACAGATATGAAAAACCTATACGTCAGTATGACAAGACCCCTTCATGAATTAGAAATATTATATCAAGATGAATTAACAAAACCATTACAGAAATACTTAAAAAAGGAAAGATAATAACAATTTATCTTTCCTTTT